>MGRR01000067.1:3008-3205 GCA_001798265.1 Deltaproteobacteria bacterium RIFCSPHIGHO2_12_FULL_43_9 | reverse complement strand
GCAGTGATGCTCACTCAAATAACCCCACTGTCTGGGGTCATCCGGAATTGCAACCCCGATTGACGAAGCAATCAACCTATTCGGCTCATTCGTGCTCGCTTCCGCCAACACGCAGTGGGTAATACCACCCGCTTGAAGATGCCCGCGTCCAACAGATTTATTTACAACCTTACACCCCGGTGGAAATATCGACGAAA
>MGRR01000067.1:2310-3001 GCA_001798265.1 Deltaproteobacteria bacterium RIFCSPHIGHO2_12_FULL_43_9 | reverse complement strand
AAGATTCAACTCAGCAATGCCCGCGTCCCTCAGCGCAAGTTCAAAAGAGGTTAATTTTTCAAAATGGATACCAACGCCTTTGGTAAAAAACATCTTTTTCGGAACACCCATCATCCAAATCCTTTCCTAAAAGCAAAATGCAAAGAGATGAAACAAAAGTGGACTATAAATTGTAGCGGAAAAATGTCAATGGTTTCGTTAAGATCGTTTTGTCATTCGTAGAACCATTTGACCTCAACGCACTCTTTCAATATCCTCGATTATTCAATGCATCAACTAAAATTTCTCTTACTCCTCTTGCTCCTTCTCCCTTGGCTCGGCTGTACCCATCTCCATCTCACTCCTCCCATTGATCCACCGCGGGATGAGACAGTCGTTCTCCTTCATGGCCTCTTTCGATCAGACCGGTCGATGGCAAGCCTCGACCACTATCTTCAGAACCATGGATACCAGGTGATTAACATTGATTACCAATCGACCCGATATCCGATTGAAACATTAGTCAAACAGGTCAACAAACGGTTAGTCTCACACGGAATCAGCACTGCAAAGAGAGTCCATTTTGTCACGCACTCTCTTGGAGGGATCATTACGCGGCTTCTACTCAAAGAGTATCCGATTCCACAGCTCGGCCGGGTCGTCATGCTCTCCCCTCCGAATCGAGGAAGCGAGCTGGTTGATGCCTTTCGAG
>MGRR01000067.1:0-2270 GCA_001798265.1 Deltaproteobacteria bacterium RIFCSPHIGHO2_12_FULL_43_9 | reverse complement strand
ATCTTTGGGAACAAAAGCTGAGAGCCTGCCGAATCGACTTGGACCAGTCGACTTTGAGCTTGGGATTATTACAGGCAACTGGAGCTACAATCCCATCTACTCAGCAATCATTCCTGGAGAGGATGACGGAAAAGTCTCGGTCACACGCACGAAGGTTGCGGGAATGAAAGATTTTTTAGTCCTCCCATACTCCCATACCTTTATCATGAACAAACGGAAGGTGCAGAAAGAGGTCCTTAACTTCTTGTTGTACGGCTCTTTTTCAGCGGGCTAAAGTGAAAAGATGCTGTTGGTACGTTGAGCATTTCGGCATCAAAAGAAGGGATATTTAAACACCACTCATTTTGATGATGCTGATATTCCCAATAAAACGAACCGAACTTCCCATCAAAAGCTAGGGCATATGGATACAAAAACATAAATTTTTTGGCACCACTAAAACACTATATCTTGCTTTGACAACCCAAAATATACATGTTACTATAAATATGTATTTATTAAAATTTACATACGAATTGTAACACATGAATAAAACCCAAAAAGAACAGGTACTACTCCTTGCAAAAAAGAAGGGCGTACTTCGCCCAAAAGACCTGGATATAAAAGGTCTTGCCCGGGAATATCTTAACCGACTCTGTAAAGAAGGGCTACTTGAGCGAAGAGAGAGAGGAATATATGTAATTCCAAAGCTTGACCTTGGTGAATATCAGCAGCTTATTGAAGCATGCAAAAAGGTACCTTCAGGAATAATTTGTCTACTATCTGCACTGCAATTTCATGAAGTTACTACACAATCACCACATAAAATTTGGATGGCTGTAAAGAATAATATGAGAGCCCCAAAATCTACTACCCTACCACTTCATATTATTCGATATTCAGGTAAGGCTTTTGAGAGCGGAATTGAAACATATAATATCAAGGGGGCTACACTTAGAGTATATTCACTTGCAAAAACAGTGGCAGACTGTTTTAAGCATAGAAATAAAATTGGGATAGATGTTGCAATTGAAGCCCTGAGAGAATCGCGAAGAACAAAGAAATGTAGCATTGATGATCTCTGGTTTCATGCGAAAATTTGCCGTGTTAGTAATGTAATAAAACCTTATATGGAAATGCTTACATGAAGAGCAAAACACTAAAAAATATTTCAGCTTCAGTCAGGGAACGACTTCTCAACATTTCCAGAACTAGAAAAGAGGATTTTCAACTTATCCTATCTCGTTATGCAGCGGAGAGATTTCTCTATCGATTAAGTCAATCTCAATACAAAGAGACCTTTATTCTGAAAGGTGCTCTTCTATTCTTGGTCTGGGATCCAACAACTTACAGGCCAACAAGGGATGTGGACTTTTTAGGGAAAGAAGAGAACTCAATTTCAAAATTAAAAAATATATTTGAAGAAATATGTCAATGCTCCGTAGACACAGATGGCGTGGACTTTCTTGCTAGTAGTGTAAAGGCCCAGAAAATCAAAGGGGATCAAGAGTATGAAGGAATACGAATAACACTTGTGGCAAAATTATCAGAAGCAAAAATTCCTCTTCAAATTGATATTGGTTTTGGAGATGTCGTATCTCCCCCTCCACAACTGATAACATTTCCTACACTTCTTAAGTTTGACCCACCTAAAATTAAGATATATCCAAAAGAAACCGTTATTGCTGAAAAACTTCATGCGATAGTTAATCTAGGAATTACAAATAGCAGAATGAAAGATTTTTATGACATCTGGATGCTCTCTAAACACTTCCAATTTTCAGGCAAAGAACTCAGTAATGCTATTAAACAGACATTTACAAGACGTAAGACCCCTATCCCTATTAACCCTCCACTAGCATTCACAGCAGAATTTTATAACGATAAAACAAAACAGACACAGTGGAATGCATTTGTTAAAAAGAACCAGCTTATTGAAGGAGAAGGAATAACTCTACATGAAACAATAACTCAAATAATAAACTTCCTTATGCCTCTCATAGAAAGCATTATTCAAAAGGAACATTTTACCCTCAACTGGAGAGAGGGTAAGTGGGGAAAATAGCAATTCCAAATTCGATTTGTAGCTTTACTATTCCACTTAATATTCTTATTTTAACAACAAAACCCAGCAAACTTCAGTGAGTTTTATTGTTAAAAAAAGAATAGAAATACACTGTGCTTTCATATAGTTATGCAATGGCGAAGGCTTTGTTGCATAAATCACCTCGTCACCCCCAGCTGCGAAGCAGCGTCGGGGGTCTCCCCGAACGGATGCCATACGCCGCCTT
>MGRR01000066.1:5330-11218 GCA_001798265.1 Deltaproteobacteria bacterium RIFCSPHIGHO2_12_FULL_43_9 | reverse complement strand
TTTTAATAACCCGCGAACGCGATCATCGCCGCGTTATCCGTGCAATATTTCATTGGAGAAATTTTTAGAGTAAAACCTTTATTTTCCGCTAAACTGCTTAATTTTGCCCTCAACCTGCTGTTTGCCGCAACCCCACCGGACATGGTCAGCATTGGTGTCGAAAACCTCTCTACAACCTTTTCTATTTTATCCACAAGGCTATCCACAACCGCCTCCTGAAAAGAGGCCAACAGGTTATTCATTGCTGTTTCCGAATCTGGGATACCATTCTCTTCAATATACCTTACTACGGCAGATTTGAGACCACTAAAACTGAAATCAAAACCCTCCCTTCTTGCCATACCCCTGGGAAAATGGATGGCACCTGGTAATCCGAGTTTGGCTCTCTCATCTACCGTTTTTCCCCCTGGAAAACCGAGGCCAAGATGTTTGGCCACCTTATCGAATGCCTCCCCGGCAGCATCATCCCTGGTGGATGCAATTAGCTCATAATTGCCCTGCCCCTTAACCGAATATAGTGATGTATGCCCGCCTGAAACAATTAACCCAAGGTGTGGATAGTGAACCCCGCCTTCTTCAATAAATGGAGATAGAAGATGACCCTCGAGATGATTAACGCCAACGAATGGTATTTTACGCGCAAAGGCTATTGCCTTACCGTAGCTCAAGCCCACCAAAAGCGACCCTATCAACCCAGGGCCATAGGTCGCCGCAACGGCCCCTATATCGCCCATAGCACACTTTACCGCCGAGAGCGCTCCATCGACTACCAGTGGAAGATTTGTAATATGCTCCCGCGATGCCAGCTCAGGCACAACACCACCGTAGGGTTTATGGATATTGTCCTGCCCTGAGATTATATTCGATAAAATACCCCTCTCTGAATCGAGGATAGCCGCCGAGCTATCATCGCAGGAGGTCTCAATACCTAAAATTAACATTTAATCTGGTAACCCTTTAATACAAATCGGTTTGTGCCCATATTTTTCCTCATCACCTACCACCCAATATGTTGTCTGATTAAAATTGGGTGAGTTTTGGGGGTCGTGACACACGATGCAGGTTGAGGGGGTGACCTTCTTTACTCCAACCTTCTTATCAAAAGGATGAGTACTTCTGGCTCCGTGACAGTTTTCGCACTGAACCGCTCTATAATCAAATGTTCCTGTCACACCTTCAGCTTCCACTCTTCTTTGAAGGTCCTTCAATGCTGTACCATATCCACGATTATCTTTATAGCCGACGGTATGACAGGCCATGCACTCCAGGTTATATTCCTGGTGCTTCTTAACAAGCACATCCCATGCCTTTGCATGGGATGAGTTTTCCCATATTTCGTACTGCTTCTTATGACACTGGGAACAGTATTGATATGTGGCAAATATGGCGCCCTTTACTTTTGTAACATTCACACCTTTGCCACCCTTAAGCGTGGTTAAATCAGATTTATATTTTTCTATTAATGTGGATATCTCCGGATCATTCGGGGACTCGGTTAACATAGGAATAAGCCCACCATCATACCAGTTAACCTTGGATTTATCCTGTGGCATCCATTTTTTAATTAGTTCTAATTCGCGTCTACTCTCTTCAATCTGCTTATCAACAGTCGCCCGGTATTCACTACTCTCTTTGTATTCCTTCTTCTCTTTCAGCGCCAAGAGTGTATCGATGGAGTGTTGAATGGATTCCCTCTTCTGATTTAGCGAGGCAAGTTCTTCTTCATTTAACCAACCCGTTCTTGATGGAGAAAAGCCGATCTTAACAACACCGATCTTTCTCCCCTCAAATGATGACCGCAGATAGAGGGTATCCCCTAATGCAACAACCTTTCTTGGCTCTTCTGTTCCATGGCCACCGACTATAATATCTATACCCTCAACATTTTTGGGAAGCGACAATTCGTCATCTACCCCAAGATGGGAGAGGGCAACTACAAGATCGACCCTCTCTTTCCCTCTAAGCCTTTTTACCACCTCCCTGGCAGAATCCAGATACGGAAGCACCCTCAGCCCTGCGAACCTTGGGTCATCCTTAGGAAAGAGCAAAGGATTTGTAATCCCAAATATTCCTATCTTCAGACCACCAACATTTTTAATTATATATGGTTTAAACCACGGCTTTCCGGTTTTGGAATCAACAATATTACTTGTAACAACCTCAAATTTTCCCTTTACAAACCCCTCGTACCACGCTTTCCCGAACGCCAAATCCAATTCTCCAACAGCTGTCGCATCGAGACCCATATTTTTATAGGCCTCACCCAAGGCATCCGCCCTCAATTGCCACTGTGCTTTCAGCTCTTCAGGAACATTGAGAGAAGGGAAGAGAAGATCTCCACCATCCAGATGAAGAATTGCCCTCCCCTCCTTCTTTAAATCCCTTATCAATTGTCCATGCTTTTGAATGCCACCCAACTGAACATCAACGCAGCCGCATGGCTCGATCTCACCACGCCTGCTGTTGTTATAGACAATTGTTAATTCATTTACCTTGTTGGATGCCTTTTCGGGGGAACAACCGATAATAAATGGAAGTGCTATTAAAAAAAATTTTAATTTTGATTTCAAAACCCCAACCTATTCATTATTTTAACGCCTTTATTTCACTCTCTGCCTCTTTCGCCTCCCGGCTCTTTGGATAAAGCTCTCTAACCTTATTGTAGAAAAGTTTTGCTTCCTTGGTTTTTCCAATCTTTGCAAATGCTCTTGCCTGCTGAAGATAAACCCTGGGCAAATCCTTATAGCCCGGAAACCTTGTTTTTAATTCCTCATATTTCAGAATCGCATCGGTATATTTTTGGGAGTTGTAATATTTTTGCCCATCTTCCCAGAGATCCTCTGCCGAAACCTCTTTAGAGCCTCTTTGTGTTGCATCCAAAGCATTGAATTGATCCTCAATCTTTCCAAGCCTCTCTTCTATCGACCGGAAACGGGTATCAAGATCGGCCAGTTTCTGGTCCGTCGAATATCTTGTTGAATCTATTTCTCCGGCTACGAGCTGCACCCTGACCCTCAGGTCATCAATGGTAACATTTCTGTCTGCCCTCTCCCCCCTTAATTCCTCTACCTGTTTTTTTACGCTCTGCAGATCATCATCCTTTGTTTTTGTCTGCTGCAAAAGGTCGATACAACCGGACAATAAAAAAGTAGCCACGGAAAACAATAAAAATATCCTAATCACCTGGATTCCCCGAATCGGTCACGTCAGGGGTCTTGGAAGTACCTGGAACCTGGGTAAGCTTCATAACCGCGATCTCTTCCGCCTCCTCGGCGTACTGAAGCGCGGTTCTTGCGGCACGTTTTGAAGCAGAATATTTCCCCTGCTTTTCATAAGCCTTCGCCCGACCCAGCGATTCTACGGCAAACTGATATTTATCCGAGGCAAGCCTTTCAGCGTGGACCTCTTTTGCCGCGGCAATCGCAGCCTCAGCAAGGGCTATATCACGCGTTGGATAGTAACCTGCCGAAGAGCAGCCCGCAGAAAGTATGAGGACAAATAGAAATATTTTTTTCATAAGATCTCTTTTAAGAGTATCTTATTTTGAAACAACAGCGAATTCCGCGCGTCGATTCTTTTTCCAGGCACCCTCATTACCACCAGACGCGGCGGGACGCTCTTCTCCATAACTAACCGTTGAGACTCTGGTAGAATCCACTCCCAGGTCCAACAGATATTTTTTGACAGAGCTGGCCCTTCTGTCCCCCAATCCCTGGTTGTATTCATTGGTTCCCCGCTCATCGGTATGCCCCTCAAGCTGGACCTTCATTTTTGGGTTCTTTTTCAGATAATCAGCCGAGGATTTCAGATTATCCTTCTGATCCTCTGTGATGGTATATTGATCATACTCAAAGTACGTTGCCTTCAAATATGGATCCGTAGAGCCCCTTGCCCCTTCAATGCCAGATCTCCCGGCAGGCTCATCCCCTTTTAGCTGCTTCTTGCCACATCCATTGATGCCAAGAACAAAAATAAAGGAAAAAACGGAAAACATTAATAATTTGGTAATCTTGCTCATAAGATTTGACTCCTCACTAAGGTTGCAAATAACCGAACCGAGCTAAGTATTCTAGTAGAATCGATAAATACGTGTCAATCGACCAGTACGTAACATATGACGCCCAAATGCTGATGTATGGGCATTTCAAACACCCTAAGTTAGTCAAATAATGTTAAACCAACCTTAATTAATGTAGTTTATGAATTTTAAGGTTTGAAATTTCTGCAAGAACATCGAAATCTCTATCTTTATGCCATACTGGAATATCATTGATAATTGCAATAGCTGCAATTAGGCAATCGACGGATGACCTTACAGTTTTTCCTTTTTTCCTTGCAAGTCTATAAAGGTCTGAAGCCAGGAGATATTCATCCAAAGACAATGGATTATTGAAGCAGGGAAGCGCGCATAGCCCTTCTTTAATGGTGTTAAAGGCTTTATCGCTATTGATCCCTTGAAGTACTTCCTGGATTACTGGCGGACATGTTGCCCATATAGATATTTTATTTAAATCTAAGGGGGCAAAATGCTTTAAATTGAAAATGTTAATCCATATAGATGTGTCTACTAAAATCATTTTTTAACACGCCGTTTGGCACCGGTTCTTTTTATAGTTTTATCTTCTCGCATTTCTGACAAGGTTCCACCCCAGATGCCACTTCCAAAATAATCCTGCATATTTCTTAGCTTTATTAGTTTTATTGTCTCTTCTAAAGCTTTATTTACTGCCGCTGAATAGGTTTTTTCTCCAAGTAATCTGGTAGCAGTCTTTAGTAGTTCCTCGTTTAGCACAAGATTTGTACGTTTCATGTGTATAGTATGCAATTTATATGGGGGGAACGCAATAACCCAGAAAACATGAGGAACAATTTAAAATTCCTCAGCGCATCCAACATATTGCGGAGGTGGCCTGGCTGGGGAGATTGTTGGTGGAATCGATGGAAGGCCAAGATGGTTTAGTATGCTTACTATAGAGGCTATACAACCCTTATATTTTAAGGTCAGACTTGGGGCAAAAAAATTATTGAATCAAGACCTATATTGGTCTATTATAGGTCTTGAAAGGTCAATATGAAAAAGGCTCCTCTTTCAGAGTTTAAGGCAAAACTCTCTAAGTTTATAAGATTGGTTAAGAGTGGTGAATTGGTCGAAATCCAGGAGCGTGGGGTCCCGGTTGCAATACTGTCATCAATCCAAAAACAACCACTCTCTTTGATTACACCACCACGCGTAGATCCTAAAAAGCTCTCTAAAATGAAATCTTCAATTAGCGTAAACCGAGAAATAGATGTAGTTAAAATCTTAAGAGAGGATAGGAATAAGCGTTGATTGCATATTTAGATACCTCTGTTTTATTAAGGGTTTTGTTAAATCAAAAAAATAAATTAGCTGCTTTCACGGAAATTGATAGAGCAATTTCAAGTAAGCTATTGAAAATTGAATGCTTGCGCACTATCGACAGATTAAGGCTTACTGAGGAGTTATCTGAATCAGAATACCTCTCTTCTATTGAACAATTATACAGCAGTTTTGATACAATAGAATTTATTGATGTATCTGATTTTATTCTGAACCGGGCAGGAATGAGTTTTCCAGTTTCAATTGGCACATTGGATGCCATCCATTTGATTTCTGCACAGTACTGGAAAGAGCGGAATGATTTTGATTTGTATTTTTTAACACACGATCAACTTCTCGGAAAAGCCGCAAAAGTTCTGGGCTTCAAAGTTCAAGGCTTAGAGAGCGGCATTTAAAGAGAAGGATGTATAGTCGTTTTAAAAGCTAGTAGACCATTTCATAAGTTTTGTCATTCCAGCGGAAGCCGGAATCTATAAAATTCGAGTTAGATCCCGACTTTCGTCGGGATGACAAGAAAGGGATCCCGGCT
>MGRR01000066.1:477-5296 GCA_001798265.1 Deltaproteobacteria bacterium RIFCSPHIGHO2_12_FULL_43_9 | reverse complement strand
GCCGTTTCCGATTCCACGGTACACGCCAACCTTGAGGGAGATGGGAATATTGTAGAGAAATGTAAAATTGAATCTCAAATCCGCCCCGGTGCCCTGAAGCAAAAAATTGGAGGAAAAATTGGGTGTTCCTATGTCATAAAATGGAACTATATAAAGCTGTCTTAAAAATAGCGGTAAGGTACCTATTCCTCTCCAAACTTGCGAGAGTGGAATCCGCCATTCAAAATTGCCGACCAGGGGTCGCTGTCCCGCAAACTGGTTTATATTATAACCACGGACAAGAAACTGCCCCCCGGGGAATATATAAGGAACCTCACCTCCAATCTGAAAATAGGCATACTCAAGCGCGATACCATCGATCCATCCTATCGCACCCCTGGCGGCCAGGACTGAATGTTGCGTTGGAAAATTTATTGGGAGATATCCGCTTAATGCTCCGTATGTGTTCCAATAACCAGAGGGGGCATTTTGACTGAGCGAGGCAAACCGGTCCGCGAACCCCTCTATACTGACACCAAACTCCTTCGTTACTGAGTATGGAAACCTAAGGAGATAGTTCCAGAATGCCCCGAGACCGCCACCTATAAAGAGTAGATCTCGACCAGAAATATTGGTAAACGATATCGATCTGATCAATCCCCTCGGCTGAAACGCGGCATCCTCTAATAATGAACTTCCGGGCCAGGTAATGGCCAGTTTACCCTGGCGTTCTTCCTGGAAGATGTGAAATTCGGAAATCAAATTCGTAAAATTTTTGTATGAACCAGAGATTACGGGAACAAACCGTGAGTAATCCACAGCGGCGGACCAGTTAAAAACCTCGCTCAGTGAGTCGTATCCTAAATTTACTATGTACTTCCATTCACCCAGCGGATCCTCTCCGGCTGTTGTTCCTCCAACCCTGACCTGGTCCTGCGCGAGATCGACCCACGGTACCCACCACTTTGGGAAGAGATATAAAAAGGGGTTATATTTTTTTGAAGAGGAATTTACACCCTTGGTCTCCAGCCGGAATGGCCTTTCTATGGCTTTGGATCCGGATTTAATCGTTCTATAAACAATATTCGTTTCAACAAGATTTAGTCCCTTCGTACCCTCTTCAACGAAAGCAACCCTGTTCATTGTAGGAAAAACGGTGGGTTGAATCGCGCCACCAATTACATTTGTGATCTGAAATATCGCACCCGTCTCTCTCTCTATAGCAAATAAATTCTGCACCCCTTCCAATGTGGACGAATAGAATATTTTTCTTCCATCAACCGACCATACGGGATCCCTATCCTCCTCCCAATCATCCGTAAGCCTCTTTATCTGAGCCTTCCCAACATCCATGAGCCAGAGGTCCTGCTGCCCTCTTTTATCTTTAACCACAAAGACAAGCTCTTCTTCTCCGTGCAACTGCGCCCCGCCTCGTGCCCTTAAACCGGCGATATTCTCAAAGGGGTCCCCTTTTAAAAGGTCAGCTATGCTTCCATCCGGATTTCTAACGGCGATGTACTGTTTTCCATTGCGATGTTGAACGAAAAATATCTTCTTCCCGTCATAACCATACGTGGCATAATCTGCCCGCAGCCCCCAGCTCAGGCGTTTTAACTTCGCGCGCCTTAAATCGAATTCGTAGAGATCCTTTATCTCATAAAAATAGTTCCATTTTACCCTTTGAGCGAAAACTATCCTGTTCCCATCGGGGGACCATGACAATTGGCTCCCACCGACTATGACACCGGCCTCTTTTACCCCAACCTCTCTCTTGTCGCGCGTGTAATAAAACTTCATTACACCGGACGAATGTGGCGAATATTCGAAAAAGGCCAATATTTTTCCATCGGGTGAGATCTGCGGACCGACAATGGTTGTATTTCTGTCGGTTATTTTTTTTGATGCGCTTAGACCCTGCTCCCTGATCCTATCTATCTCGGGTTGGAATTTATTTTCCAGCCTGAACCAGATTCTTTTAAAAATATCGGAGCTGTTGTAGCCACCCGTTATCCTTTTCGTTATCCCTTCAAAGGTGTATGGAAGTCTTCCTGCATTTCCAATGTTAAAATCTCTTATAAATTTCAGGCCGAAGTTTTCCACCATGTAGTCGTAATATTCATAGCCAAAAAGATACGGGGTGTTTCCCCGGGGCCACCAGGGCAGATTTTCATTCAGTTGATCTGTTACCGCGAACTCCGGTTTCCCCAGCAGATTTTCATCGACGGCACTTCGCAGAATTGAATTAAAAAAAACACCATTGCCTCTCCCCGCGTTCGTATAATTCGATTCAATATATGTAGCCAGCCCCTCCAGATGCCACCTTGGTAGCGTCCCGTTTGGAACAATCAGTGGACCAAAAATAAACTGCAGAACCTTTGCGTAACCTCTTGCCGGCACAAGATTTAGAATGTGCGTATATTCATGAAGAAGCGTCGAATAGAGCCAGTTATCATAGGTTCCGATTGATGATCCTATATCCGGTGGAGAGAGGCGAACATTAATCTGTGGATAGGGGAATACTGTGGCCCATCCGTTATGATCATCATCCTGATCAGATAATATTACTACTGTTCTAGTTGCTGGGTTTATCCCCATTATCGGCGTTAATTTTTTATGGATATCTTCCGCGAAAATGGAGGCCTTTTCACCATAAAATTCGTAACCCCTTGGGTGAAGAATGTAAAAATGCTCTGTTCTGATTTCCCTCCATCCGAGGGAGAGATCGAATCTTTCGCTTGAAAATTGCGCATAAGCCAAAGGGACGTGTGTCGCTGTAAACAAAAGGCTAATTACTATAAAAAAACAAAACCGCATGCTCACAATGACGTGTGTCCCTACTGAAATTCGATTGGCAAATATTCAGATCTTTCAAACACCTCACCCTCATTACCACGCTTATCATTAACAGGTTGAATCCTGACCTTGACCTGAACATATTTTGTCTCTTGAGGAAATTTTGTCGGAGTTATCACGTCATTTTCTTTACCGGCTGGCGGAGGCGGGGTTTCCATAAATTGTAACCTGATCTGTTTAGACGCATTTGATGTCTCACCCTTTTTTAAGACCAGCGATTCTTCCGCAACATAAAAAAGATCAGCAACCTCTGCGATCGTCGAGGTTGCGGGGAAGCTTTGGATAACAGAGCCAGATGTAATCTTTTCAACAGAGCGTAATTTTGAATTTACGATATCAAATCTTAGGTTCTCAAGCCTGTAATCTGCCGGGGCATCCTTCTTCACGGAAATCTGCACCCTTAAAACTACAAGACCCAGATCATCATCCCCAGAAACCTTCTCGAAAGATGTAATTTGGATCGGGGATTCGGTGGAACCGCAGGAAAACAAAAAAAATGACAACAGCACGCTTAAACCGAGATGTTTCATCAAAGTCCTCTTGGCCATGGTTTGGGGAAAAAAAACTCCCTGAATAAATCTAATGCAAACTGATCTGTCATACCAGAGATAAAATCACAGATATTTCTCTCAAGCGTGTAGCGGTTAAAGAGCCCCTCCCCGATCTGCTCTCGAAGCTCTTCCGGATGCTCCTTATAATAGCCATAAAGCGATTTTAATATCTCCTCACATTTATCAAACTCCCCCTTCACCTTGTTCGACTCATAAACGTTTTTAAATAAAAATGTTCTTAAATCGTTTATTGCATGAAGGACCGGCTCGCTCATTAAAACCCTTGTGCCATCACCACTAATCGTCGACTCAACAACATCGGTACACATTGTCTGAAATCTATGCTCATAATTTTTCCCAAGAGCCTTCCTGATTTCCGAAGGAATATCATCATAGCGAAACACATCCGCCCTGATCGCGTCATCTACATCGTGGCTTGCGTAAGCGATAATATCGGAAAGCCTGACAACCTGCCCCTCCCATGTATCAGCCAGCAACCGTGGGTTATTTGTAAGTATTGGTCCCCTCCCCTTTGAATGTTTCAAGATTCCATCCCTCACTTCATATGTTAAATTCAGCCCCCTTCCCTCATTTTCAAGCTCTTCAACAATCCGAACACTCTGAAAGGGATGATAGAAACCCTCAGGATGCAGTCTGCTCAGTATTGCCTCCCCGGAATGACCAAATGGTGTGTGTCCAAGATCGTGCCCAAGGCTGATTGCCTCGGCCAAATCCTCATTCAACCTTAGAGACTTACAGATTGTCCTTGCAACCTGACTCACCTCCAATGAATGCGTAATTCTTGTGCGATAGTGATCACCAACCGGGGCTAAAAAGACCTGCGTCTTCCCCTTAAGTCTACGAAATGACTTTGATTGAAGTATCCGATCTCTATCTACCTGATAACAGGTCCTAAGAGGATCAGCCGGTTCTGATTTGGATCTGCCTTTAGAATTTGCACTTAAGGCCGCGTGCTTACTTAATGTCTCTTTCTCATATGCCTCAAGCTGCTCACGAATAGTCGGCATAATAGGAAAGATATGACTCAGCGTATTAAAGAGTCAAGCTCTACTCATCTTCGGTTTTGGCCAACATCGATGAAAGTTGTATTCATGCCATCACCCGCGGGGCAACTCTATCTTGCGGAAAGTTTTGAGTATTTCCCAGCCAGGTCTCCACAAAATACTCTACATTTTACAGTCATCCCGGCGAAAGCCGGGATCTAGTGTGCGTTTTACAGATCCCCGCTTCCGCGGGGATGTCTATAATCAGGTTATTCGGGACAATATAGAGACACTGTACAGGAAGACCCAGTAAAAAATGGGGTCAAATAAGTTCAACTTGAAAATTTTTAGCTTTTTGAATTTCGAGAAAATCTCTATCTTGAGTAATTAAAATTCTATTGTTCTCTAATGCGCAAGTTGCAATATATAAAT
>MGRR01000066.1:301-437 GCA_001798265.1 Deltaproteobacteria bacterium RIFCSPHIGHO2_12_FULL_43_9 | reverse complement strand
AGCTAATAGGGAAACATCCAACCAATTCGAACTTAAAATCTCGAAAGAAAGAAGTTCCTTCTTTAGCTTATCGTAATCATCTATATTCCTCACTCCCCTCAATAATTCAGCAATTATTAGATCAACTAAAACAACT
>MGRR01000066.1:0-182 GCA_001798265.1 Deltaproteobacteria bacterium RIFCSPHIGHO2_12_FULL_43_9 | reverse complement strand
GATTAAAACCTTTATGGAATTCTACTTCCTGTAAAAGCTTTATTATCTTTCTTTGCTTCGCTGCTCTAAAAAAGAACTTTAAAGCTTTATTAACTGCTTTCTGACCAGTCTTTTCACCTGTTAAACTTTTCAATTTTTTAATCTCACCTGATGCAATTTTTATATTTGCATTGCTCATCGTA
>MGRR01000065.1:1734-5942 GCA_001798265.1 Deltaproteobacteria bacterium RIFCSPHIGHO2_12_FULL_43_9 | reverse complement strand
CCAAATAACTCAGGGGATGGCGGTGTATTCGGTGCATTTAGAACAGGGCAGGTAGATTCTCTTGCCCTATTCATTGCCGCTGCGTTCGGAACACAGGGGGGTACCGCACCTGCTGGGGGGCAATTCGGCTGGATCACCGGAGATACAACAACAATTAATTTCAACGGAACAAACGTCATAATTCCAATCGGAACCGCCTTAGTACAAACACTCTTAAATGAAACTAATGCAAATCTCCTCTCCGCTCCAAGGGTACTTGTACTCGATAACGAAGAAGCAAAAATAAAGGTCGGGTCCAAAGAACCGGTATCTGCAAGCGCAGCTATTACCGGTACCGGAATCGGGCAGCAGAGCATAGATCGTATTCCCGTTGTTCTAGAGCTAAAAATCACTCCTCAAATAAATGAAGAGAGCGATTACATAAGGCTTAAGGTTTCACAATCGATTGAAGCAACCGCCGGAACAGTTACATTTCCAACTGGGAACGGTGGAATAGCAAGCAGTATCAGGACGACAGAGAGGGCGGTTGAATCAACCGTAATGGTAAAGAACAAGGATACAGCAGTCCTTGGTGGACTGATGCAGGATAATATTACGGAGGTTGAGAACAAGATACCAATACTTGGAGATATTCCTCTTCTTGGTTGGTTATTTAAGGTAGCACAGACAACCGTCAGGAAAACAAACCTGATTCTATTTCTTACGCCAAGCATAATCCAGAGGAATATAGATTACAGAAACCTCTTTGATGACAATATGCAGGAGCGTGAACAATTCATCGACCGAAACGCGATGGGCACAGATAACAAGGATTGGTATATAAACAGGAACCTAAAGCCTCCGAAGATTGAATAGAAACTTGGGGAGAAAATAGATGTCTCCAATAAGAAGCAAACTGGGGTCGATCCTACTCGAGCACACGAAGCTGACACAGGAGCAGCTAGACGAGGTTTTGGAGATTCAGAGAGAGACCGGAAAAAGGCTTGGGGAGATATTAATTGAGAAGAATTATCTCCGTCCTGAAGAGGTAATGAAGGCCCTCTCCTTGCAACTCGGAATCCCCTTCTACACGGAGATTCCTGTCGCGGATATAGACCCAGCCTTGGTTAATGATATTCCGATTAACTACGCGAAACAGCATGATGTAATCCCTATAGCCCGTGATGATGAGGGGGTTACCGTCGTAATGTCTGATCCTATGAGGCTAAATGTTATCGACGATCTAAGGCTGATTCTCAAGAGCAGAATCAAACCGGCACTCTCAAGCCCTACTAAGATACAGGACGCAATCAATAGAGTTTATGAGAAAAAATCTGAGGATAAGATAACGGCGCTTGAAGAGGAGAGCATGGATGAGTTGAGCATTGGCCTCGCAGAGCCTATAGACCTTCTCGATACCACCGATGAGGCCCCGATTATCAGATTAATAAATCAATTGCTGTTCCGCGCTGTAAAGGAGAAGGCCAGTGACATTCATATTGAACCCTATGAACGGGAACTATCAATAAGGTATAGGATCGACGGTATATTATATGAGGTTTACAAACCGCCAAAGCGATTCCAAAACGCAATCGGCTCAAGGGTCAAAGTCATGGCCAATCTCAATATTGCCGAAAAGAGATTGCCGCAGGATGGGCGTATAAGAATCAAAATCGCGGGAAAGGATATTGATATCAGGGTATCTGTCGTACCGACAGCGCATGGGGAGCGTGTTGTCATGCGTCTTTTGGACAAGAGCTCGGTTCTTTTAAAACTTCCTGATCTGGGGTTTGGCGGGGAGTCACTAAAAAAAATACAGTCTATTATTCATATGAAGCATGGAATATTTCTTGTCTGTGGACCGACCGGTAGTGGTAAATCGACCACCATCTACGCGTGTTTAACTGAAATAAATTCTCCTGAATTAAATATAATTACCGTCGAAGATCCTGTTGAGTATGAATTAAGGGGGGTGGGCCAGATTCAGGTCAATCCAAAAATAAATCTTACATTCGCCACTGGTCTAAGATCCATTCTTCGCCAGGACCCGGACATCATAATGGTCGGTGAGATCAGGGATCTTGAGACGGCTGATATATCGATACAGGCATCCCTCACGGGCCACCTCGTATTCTCGACGATTCACACGAATGACGCCCCAGGTTCGATAACGCGTTTAGTGGACATGGGTGTCGAACCCTTTTTAGTATCCTCATCGATATTGGCTGTCCTTGGGCAGCGTCTGATAAGACTCGTATGTAAGGAGTGCGCGCAAAGCTATACACCATCCAATGCCGATTTACTGGAAATCGGTTTAAAGCCCGAGGATATACAGGGAAAAACAATTTTCAGGGCGGTTGGTTGTCCTAAGTGCACGAATACCGGGTACAAAGGGAGAAAAGCCATTCATGAACTTATGGTAATCAGCGACGACATCAGATCATTAATACTTCAAAATATGGACGCAACCACAATAAAAAAGCAGGCTGTCAAAGAGGGGATGAAGACTATCAGGGATGATGGTGTAATGCGTATAATAAATGGTGAGACAACAATAGATGAGATCTTAAGGGCAACACAGGTTGATGTTTTGTAAATAGTGAGTCATCCCGGCGGAAGCCGGGATCTGAAGATTCCGACTTGCGTCGGAATGACGCTTCGCTCGCAATGACGTTTGGGCTCGCAATGACGATCACGCTCGGAATGACGAGAGAGATCCCGGCTTTCGCCGGGATGACATAGGCGCTCGCAATGACACAGGAGATAGATTAGATGCCACTTTATGGATATCGAGGGATAGAACGCGCGTCGGGAAAAACGGTTAAGGGGGAGGTAGATGCCGAAAACTCCCGAATGGCGAGAATCAGGTTGAAAAAACAGGGCATTTATATAACCGAAATGGAGGAGAGAACCCCTGAAACAAAACAGACCAGATCGACAGTAGGTAAAATTTTTAAACGGATTAAGATACAGGACCTATCTATTCTCACAACCCAACTGGCAACGCTTGAAAAGGCGAACATACCACTCGTCGAGGGGCTGAATGCCCTCTGTAATCAGCTCGAGAATGAAAAATTACGATTAATCATCTCCGACGTCCGTGACCGGGTTAATGAGGGGAGTTCTCTTGGAGATGCCTTGGCAGTCTATCCAAAGGTATTTTCAAATTTGTATATAAATATGGTTCGCGCCGGTGAAACCAGCGGAACCCTTCCGCTTGTTTTTAAGCGCTTGTCGGAGTTTTTGGATTACCAGGTAAAACTGCGCTCGAAAATCATCGGCGCCCTCACCTACCCGATTATAATGATGGTTGTCGGCTCTGGTCTTATTGGATTCTTATTCATAGCAATTGTTCCAAAGTTGGTTGGCGTATTCGCGGATATAGGACAGGAACTCCCTCTGGTAACCAAATTTGTTATCGGAGTAAGCAATTTTTTACAGGGCTACTGGTATTTAATATTAATTTTCATAGGACTGACTATATTTCTGATCAGGCGATGGAAGAGAACGGAAAAGGGGAGATTCAAGTGGGATACGTTGATGCTAAAACTTCCACTGGCTGGCAGAATGACACGTATGATAAATATTTCGCGTTTTACAAGAACCTTAAGCACCCTTCTTGGAGGGGGCGTGCCACTTCTTGTTTCGATGGATATAGTAAAAAATGTTGTTCAGAACAGGGTTATTTTTAAGGCCATTGCCGAGGCGCGGGAATCTATAACTGAGGGACAATCGATCGCAAAACCACTTATAACAAGCAATCAGTTTCCACCAATGGTTACTCACATGATCGCGATTGGTGAGAAGACCGGTGAGCTTGAGCATATGCTTGTAGTGGTGGCGGACGCGTATGACGTGCAGGTTGAAACAAGGATATCCCAAATGACATCCCTTTTAGAACCTTTAATGATAATTATTATGGGTGGCGTTGTAGCTCTAATAGTGGTTGCTATGATTCTTCCCATTCTACAACTTCAACTTACCTAAGAAAGGATGAGTAGATAAATGAAAAAGCAATATTTAAAAGAGGTACGCAGGAATGAACAAGGTATGACGTTAATCGAAATCATCGCGGTCTTAACGATTATCGTCGCGATTATGTACATGGTCGGACAAAACGTTACCAAAAAGCTCCAGCAGGGAAAGGTTCTATCCGCGAAAACCCAGGTAAAGCTACTAGAACAGGGATTAGAGGATTTCTACAGGGAAAACGACTTTTATCCCACCAC
>MGRR01000065.1:0-1717 GCA_001798265.1 Deltaproteobacteria bacterium RIFCSPHIGHO2_12_FULL_43_9 | reverse complement strand
CGCTTTTTAAAAAACCTTCAACCGGTCGCGAGACAAGGAATTGGGGTGGACCATACCTAAAGGGTGATAAGGCCCCAAAAGATCCATGGGGAAATGATTATCAATATATTTGTGAGGATGGACAGAAATTCATGATGTTCTCTTTCGGTCGGGACGGGAAAGAGGGTGGCGAGGATGTTGAGGCTGACATTACAACAGAATCAAACTAGCAATCTCGTCATTACGGACGAAATTGTCATTGCGAGCGAAGCCGTCATTGCGAGCGAGGCACTGTCATTCCCGCGAACGCGGGAATCCAGAAACAGAGCGCTGGATCCCCGTTTTCACGGGGATGACATGTCCGTCATTGCTTCGTCGCCTTCGGCTCCTCGCAATGACGGACAAAAGAGATTGCTTCGTCGGCCCTTCGGGCCTCCTCGCAATGACGTAACCGTCATCCTGAGGCGAAGCCGAAGGATCTCGAGATTGCTTCGCTGCGCTCGCAATGACGGAAATGCTCGCAATGACGTAAGAGGCTTCACCCTTATTGAAATCATCGCTGTGCTTTTTCTCATTGCTCTCATTATGGGTGTGGCTATTCCGGGGGTACAGTCCCAATATAGATACTATATACGTACCACCTCAAGAGAACTTGCCGCCACATTTTCATATCTCTATGACACGGCAATCCTAACCCAGAGGACGTACAGGGTCGCGTATGATCTTGATGAGAATAAATATTGGATAGAGTCAGCTGCGGGAGAGATGTTACTCGCCCCTACTCCTGAGGCTGAAGAGAAAAAAATTGAAGCGGAGCTAGAAAAGAAAAAAGGGGAGGAAGAGACAACCGGACCACAATTTATCCGTGAAACGGGGAAATTAGCGAAGGAGAGAAAGCTGGGTAAAGGGGTAACCTTCAGGGATGTGGTCCTTAAACGTTTCAGGGAGCCTATAAACGCGGGCATCGCGTACACGTATATTCTCCCACAGGGATATATTGAAGAGACATGGGTTCATATCGAGGATAAAAGGAATCAGGTGTATACAATCAAGGTGAATTCATTGACGGGACGTACAAACATTTATCCCAGACTGGTGCAACCTGGTGAAAACGAGCGGTAACAACAGAGGCTTTACCCTCATTGAAGTAATGGTCGCTATGGCAATCATAGTTATTGCGTTCATTGCCATAACCAATAGCATCATTTATTCGCAGATGAGCTCGTCTAAATCTAGAAAATCAATCATTGCAAGCTATCTCGCGGCGCAAAAGCTGGCTGAGTTCAATATGAAATTTGCGGGGAAATCCATAAAAGATATTCCTGCCGGCGAAACTGGAAACTTTCCCGCACCACATGAGGGATTCAGCTGGGATATAAAATCCCAAAACTTTGAATACGATCTCGGGGCACTTGCCACAAGCATGCTCTCAAAGGAGGAAACTCAATCGGATCAGATTATCCAGCTACTGCGAAATCTTTCTGAATCCATGAAAGAATCCATCAAAGAGGTAACCATTACTGTTCTATGGACATCTGAGAGAAGACCGCGAAAATATTCACTGACATCACTTTTCATGGAGAAAGGGGTTGAGTTTCCATCCCTTGGTTCGTTCATCGGTCCAGTTGGCGGCGAAGGTGGTGGAGAGGGGGGCAAACCGAATGAGTAGATTGCTTGGCTTCGCTCGCAATGACGGCTTCGCTCGCAATGACGACTTACGTCATCCCGAGGCGAAGCC
>MGRR01000064.1 GCA_001798265.1 Deltaproteobacteria bacterium RIFCSPHIGHO2_12_FULL_43_9 | reverse complement strand
TTTAATCTCTCTTCGTTGGCCCAGATTGCCGTTTGCGAATCCCTGATCTGGCCACTAGCTACTGTGGAAATAAGTATTAAAATTTTGTCTTTTAATCCATCGGATGGATTATATTTCAGCGCTGTTTTTAGTTCCTTAATGGCTGAATAACTATCCCCCCTTCGCCAATAAACCTCTCCGCGGGTAAAATGCGATTTAGCAAGCTGCTCTGAACATCCCGTAATGAGGATTAAAATAATTAAAGTACTTATAGAACTAGGTAGTCGGTGTCTGGCCTTCGATCTCATCATCTTCCTTTATAAGTTTCGCCACGGCCGCCACTTTTTCATCTTTATTTAATTTAAGCAGTCTTACCCCCTGTGTATTGCGTCCGATTTCTGATACTTCATCGGCGCTCATTCTGATTATTTGCCCTTGATCGGTTATAATCATCAATTCATCGCCCAGCTCGATTTGCTTTGTCCCAACTACGGGCCCATTTTTTTCGGTTATCTTTATCGTTATTATCCCGCTTCCTCCCCTTCCCTGTGTTCTATAGTCGGAAATAGATGTCCTTTTCCCATATCCCTTTTCCGTAACCGTTAGAATTGTTCCCTTTGGATTTTTTGTTATAATCTCCATCCCTTGCACTTCGTCTTCATCGGCTAAATTAATCCCCCTTACCCCCCTCGCGTTTCTTCCCATTGGGCGCACGTCTTCTTCCTTAAACCTGATGGATTGACCTAATTTTGTGGCAATAAATACCCCCTGGTCTCCCTCAGTTAATGTTGCGTCTACCAAAGAATCACCTTCGTCGATCGCCAAGGCGATTATTCCGGAGGGACGCGGATTATCAAATGCGCTCAATTCTGTTTTTTTCACGTATCCCTTTTTTGTAACAAAAACGACATAAGCGTTTTCCTTAAATTCTTTTACGGGTAAGATCGCACGAATATGCTCAGCCGTACTCATATTCAATATATTAACAATCGCTTTTCCTTTTGCTGTTCTTCCAGCCTCCGGTATTCTATGCACCTTTAGCCAATAAACCTTACCGGCATCCGTAAAGCAGAGAATATAACTGTGCGTAGAGGCCATGAAAAGCTTCGAAACAAAATCCTCATCTCTTGTCTCCATCCCGCGAATTCCCTTCCCACCCCGATGCTGGCTCTTATAAAGATCGGGGGAATTTCTCTTGATGTATCCGGAATGTGATACTGTTACGACAACATTCTCTTCAGCAATCATATCTTCCAAGCTTATTTCTTCTCCTACCGGAATTATTTCCGTTTTTCTGTTGTCTCCAAATTCATTTTTAACTGCTATTAATTCCTCAGATATCAACGTATAAATTTTTTCTTCACTCTCCAGAAGCTCATTTAACCTCTTTATTTCTTTTGTTACCTCTTTATGCTCTTCTACGATTTTTTCTCTTTCTAGGCCGGTGAGCCTTTGTAGCCGCATATCTAATATTGCCTGTGCCTGTATGCCTGAAAGCTTGAAGCGGTTAACTAACTGATCTTTTGCCTTGTCAGGGTTCTCGGCGGTTTTAATTAAGGATATAACAGCATCCAAATTCTCAATTGCGATTTTTAAACCATCCAGAAGATGGAGTCTTGCTTCGCACTTCTTCAGTTCAAAATAAGATCTTCTGATTACAACCTCTTTCCTGTGATCAATGAATGCCTGGAGCGCCTGTTTGATATTCATTAAACGGGGTTGGTTATTATCGAGGGCTAACATTATTACGCCAAAAGACTCCTGCAGTGACGTCATTTTATATAATCGATTCAGAGTAATTCCTGGAATTTCTCCCCGTTTTAATTCTAAAACAATTCTAATACCGTCTTTATCGGATTCATCGCGTATATCAGATATCCCTTCCAGTTCTTTATCTCTGACAAGTGTTGCTATCCTTGTGATTAAAACAGCTTTATTCACCTGATAAGGCAGTTCAGTTATTACGATTTGATCCCGATCTCCCTTAGGGTGCGTTTCAATAGAAGCCTTTGCCCTCATTATAACCTGTCCCCGGCCTGTTTTAAGAGCAGACAGGGCCCCTTCTCTTCCGTAAATAAACCCTCCGGTAGGAAAATCCGGCCCCTTAATTATTTTACAGACTTCATCAAGGGATATATTGGGGTCTTTAATGCATGCTATTGCAGCATCGAGTAATTCCGACAGGTTATACGGGGGGATATTAGTCGCCATTCCAACGGCGATACCCGTTCCTCCGTTAGCCAAAAGATTTGGTATCCTCGTTGGCAATACCGTTGGCTCCTGCAGTGAGCCATCATAATTATCCACCATATCAACAGTATTTTTTTCTATGTCAGCGATCATTAAATCGGTGATCTTCTCCGTCCTTATTTCTGTGTACCTCATTGCTGCCGCCGCATCACCATCGATAGATCCAAAATTCCCCTGACCGTCTATTAATGTGTAACGCATGGAGAAATCCTGTGCCATACGAACAATGGTCTGATATACGGCCATATCTCCATGAGGATGATATTTACCAATAACATCACCAACAATACGGGCGGATTTTTTATATGGTTTATTATAGCTGTTCCCCAAATCATACATGGCATATAAAATTCGTCGATGTACCGGTTTTAATCCATCACGTGCATCTGGAAGTGCCCTCCCAACAATAACACTCATGGCATAGTCGAGGTATGAGGTTTTCATCTCCTCTTCAATATTCACTGGCTGAATAGGATTTTGTGTCTGAGATATCTTTTCCGTTGTTTCATCTGCCATAATTTATTACCAACGAATTAACGCTGCTCCCCATGTAAAACCAGAACCAAAAGCTGCTAACGCTATAAGATCCCCCGATTTAATCCTACCCTCTCGTTTTGCCTCAGTAAGCGCTATCGGAATTGAAGCAGAGGTTGTATTGCCATAGCGCTGTATATTGTTAAAAACCTTTTCTGAATCGATCCCCAGCTGATCCGCCATTGCCACATTAATTCTTAGATTAGCCTGATGGGGTATTATCAAATCAATATCTTCAATTTTCAGATTATTCGCGTCTAAAGCCTCCCTGATAACCTCTGGAAGTTTTTTAACCGCGTGTACGAAAACCAATTTCCCGTTCATTTTAGGAAAGTGATCTCCATCAGCAATTCTTTCTGGTTTTAACCATTTATCCTCTAATGTCCCTGGGTATGGAATCCATAGCTCTTTCGCAAATCTGCCATCAGAGTGCAAATGTGTCGACAAAACCCCCGGATCATTTTCCTCCACTGCCTGCACAACTACAGCACCTGCTCCATCTCCAAAAATCACCGCTGTATCCCTTCCCCGATCTGAAAAATCGAGACCAGGTGAGTGAATCTCGGCGCCTACCACCAAGATATTTTTATACATCCCCGTTCTGATGAACTGATCGGCGATAGAGAGTCCGTAGATAAAACCTGTACATTGGGTGCGGATATCCAACGCTGGTATCCCGGGAACATCAAGCCTTTCCTGAAGAAATACTCCAGTGCCCGGAAAAAATCTTTCAGGAGAAAGTGTTGCTAAAATAATACAATCTAGGTCTTTGGGATTGATACCGGCGTCTTTAATAGCCTCAACAGATGCATGATAGGCAAGTTCTGAAGTCCCTACTCCAATCTCTACATATCTTCTTTCCTGAATTCCTGTTCTTTGTTGAATCCATTCATCGCTTGTATTCATTAATTTCGCCAGATCATGGTTTGTCACTATCTTTGGTGGAACATACATTCCCGTTCCCGTTATTGCCGCTCGTGACATATATTCTCCTTATATATCCAGATTTCTCACTTTAAGCGCGTTTTTTTCAATAAATTGACGTCGTGGTTCTACTTGGTCGCCCATTAACAGTGAAAATATTGTATCTGCCTCCACCGCGTCTTCTATTAAAACCTGTAACAACCGTCTCTTGCTCGGATCCATGGTCGTTTCGTGAAGTTGAGATGGGTTCATCTCCCCGAGACCCTTATATCTCTGTATATTCATATCTGCTTTTGCTAACTCCAAAATTACATCAGCTAATTTTTCAAAAGAATCTACCTTAATAGGTTCTTTACCCTCTATTTCGAGTGACCAAGGGGGGGATTTCAATACATCGAAACTTCTTGCTAAACTTAAAAGCTCTTCATATTCGGGTGACTTCAAAAAACCCACATCTATTAACGTATGAAACCTGATGCCTTTTTTTATCGTTGAGATATTTGCTTTTGATACGCCGTGCTCCTCGTCAGATTCTATTTTAACTTCAAACTGTGTGGTGGTAGGATCCGTTTTGATAACTTCTCTTTTTATCTCTTCCAGGAATTTTGAAAACTTGCTTTTATCGTGGAGTTCCTTTTCCGAGATTTTTCTAAAGGTCATCTCTTTTAAAATATTTCTATCGCGTTTTCTACTGAGTATTTTTAAAATCTGGTCAAACCTTATTTTTTTCTTAACCAGGTCCTTCAAGGCTGTTTCGGCAATAAGAGTTGCCCCTGCTTTTAGCCGCAGTTTTTCTATGGCCGCACCCAGCAGAAAATCCAGAAGGCTGGTATCATCCTTAAGATATTTTTCAATCTTTCCTTTTTTAATCTTATATAGAGGGGGCTGGGCAATATAGAGATATCCCCTTTCGATGATTTCAGGCATTTGCCGATAAAAAAATGTCAGAAGAAGCGTTCTAATATGTGCCCCGTCAACATCCGCATCCGTCATAATTATTATTTTGTGATATCTGGTTTTTGCAATATCAAATTCTTCAGGCCCTATTCCCGTCCCTAGCGCGGTTATCAACACCCTGATCTCTTCACTTGAAAGCATTTTGTCAAAACGCGCTTTTTCTACATTTAAAATTTTACCTTTTAAAGGAAGTATCGCCTGGTTTCTTCTGTCTCTTCCCTGTTTCGCAGACCCACCAGCGGAGTCTCCCTCGACAATATATAATTCTGATAACGCCGGGTCCTTTTCCTGGCAATCCGCCATTTTCCCTGGAAGTCCAGAAAAATCCAAAGCACTTTTTCTTCTCGTTAATTCCCTTGCTTTTCTGGCAGCTATTCTGGCCCTGGCTCCATCCACGGTTTTATAAACAACCTTTTTGGCTATCGATGGATGTTCTTCAAAGAAACTGGATAGTTTCTCGTTTACAATGGATTCTACCAGCCCCTTTACATCACTATTTCCCAGTTTCGTTTTGGTTTGTCCTTCGAATTGAGGCTGAGGATGTTTTACGCTGATAACAGCGGTAAGACCCTCTCTAGTATCATCACCCGATAGATTCTCACCAACTCCTTTTAATAAATTCTGATTTGTTGCATATGCATTAAAGGTTCTGGTTAGGGCCGCTCTGAATCCTATAAGGTGTGTCCCTCCTTCCGAGGTATTTATGTTGTTTGCAAATGAAAAGACTGTTTCGTTGTATCCATCATGGTATTGTAAGGCTATCTCTACTGTTACTTCGTTTTTTTCACCACTTAAGAAGATGGGTGGTTTAAATATTGTGGTTCTGTTTCTATTAAGATGTTCCACAAAGGATACAATTCCTCCTTCGTAGAAAAATTCATGTTTGTCCTGCGTTCTTTTGTCTTCGATTGTTATTTGTAATCCCTTGTTTAAGAAGGATAATTCCCGTAGTCGCTGGGATAACGTATCAAAATTAAATTCTGTCGTTTCAAAAATCTCTTTGTCTGGTTTAAAAGTTATTTTTGTCCCAGTCTTATCCGTTTTACCAACCAACTTTAGTGGATATTGAGGATCACCCTTTTTAAATTCCTGCTGATGAACCTCACCATTTTGCCGAACCTCTAAGAATAGATGTTCAGATAGGGCATTAACAACGGAAACCCCGACACCATGTAAGCCCCCTGCTACTTTATAAGCACTGGAGTCAAATTTCCCCCCTGCGTGTAACTTTGTTAACACTACAGTTGCTGCCGATATCTTTTCTGTCCTATGTATACCAACTGGAATTCCTCTGCCGTTATCTATAACCGTGATGCTATTATCTAAATGTATGATCACATTTATTTCTGTGCAAAATCCTGCTAGAGCTTCATCTACACTGTTATCTACTACTTCATAAACCAGATGATGAAGTCCTCGGGTAGCAGTGTCTCCAACATACATCCCCGGCCTTTTCCTAACAGCTGTTAAGCCCTCTAAAACCTTTATTGTTTCTGCTGTGTATTCTTTTGTAGCTGTAGTCTTATCAACCATTTATTTTCGCCATTAAAAAGTTAGAAAATAGTCTTAATTTTCC
This sequence comes from Deltaproteobacteria bacterium RIFCSPHIGHO2_12_FULL_43_9, assembly GCA_001798265.1. Taxonomy (GTDB): domain Bacteria; phylum Bdellovibrionota; class O2-12-FULL-43-9; order O2-12-FULL-43-9; family O2-12-FULL-43-9; genus O2-12-FULL-43-9. The sequence continues at coordinate 17,255 of MGRR01000064.1, read as the reverse complement.
CATCAACAATATAATATTTGGTCACTGTTTTAGCATCCTTAAATGCCCACTGACCAGGGTCGCAAGTTGTTAACACTATTTGATGCTGGCTTCCCCGCAGACAGGACAATATCAATGAGCGGCGAATGGGGTCGAGCTCTGAAGCCAAATCATCCAAGAGAATCAACGGAATTACACCCTTTTGCTTCAATAGTTCTATTTCGGCCAATTTTAGCGCTATTATCCCTAATCGTTGTCCTCCTTGAGATCCCGCAACACCAAGAGGATAACCGTTTAATAAAATCTTTAAATCATGTCGATGAGGCCCCCATAATGAATACTGTCTAAATCTCTCTTCCTGGGCTATTCTGCGAAGCTTGGCATATCCTTGAATAGCAACATCATCCCCTTCTACTATTGCATCCCTAGACATATCATACGAAAGCGTAAGGATATCTTTAGTAGCAGATAGAGAACTATATATCTCTGTGACTAATGGTGCAATTTTTTTTATAAATTCTTGCCTCTCTTTTATGACAAGAATTGCCGATTTTATTAGCTGTCTATCCCACACCTCCTTATCTGTTGAATTTACCAACTGTCTAATGGAAGCATTGCGTTGCTTTAATATTCTCCTGTATTCTTTGATGATATGTAAGTAGTTGAAATTACCATTGAATATTGCTCTATCAAGATATTCCCTTCTTAAAAGTGGCCCCCCTTTAATTATCCACAGGTGATGTGGAAGAAATGCTACTATCGAACTTCCTTTTAAAAACTCTTCTACCCTTTTTATGCTCTTTTCCCCTATTTTCAGTATTCGTTCGTTGTTAGAGATAAGGATTGAATATTTTATTGGTCTTTCCTCTTCTATTTTAGTGGCTAGTATAGCCCCTTCCGGTGTTCCCCATTGAATTAGCTCTGCCTGGCGAAGTGTTTTTAAGGTTTGTAGATAGTAGATGGCCTCTAAAAGGTTGGTTTTACCAGAGCCATTATTTCCGCAAAGAAGTGTTATTTGGCGATCTAATTTAATCTCTTCTTCTTTATAGTTTTTAAAATTCTTTAGAGCTATTTCGTTTAAAGTCATCTCTAAATTCGCATAGGCATTACCACGCAGGTATAAGACTGATCCTTGTTAGATTTAATAACACCCGGACTCAATTTTCCATCTAGTTCTAAAGATACTTCTTCAGAATCCATGACATTAAGTATATCCATGAAATATTTAGCATTAAAACCAATCTCTATTTCTTCCCCTTGATAATCTACCATTAGTTCTTCGTTTGCTTCCCCTAATTCCGGATGATTTGAGGATATTTTCATCATTCCTGGTTGAATTGAGAATTTTACTCCTTTAGATTTCTCATTTGATAGCAATGATATCCTTTTTAAGGAGTGGAGAAACTCCTCTCTCTTGACCACTATTCTTTTTTTGTTGTTCTTTGGGATTACCTGTTTACAATCTGGGTATTCTCCATCAATCAATCGCATAAAAAGCACTAAGGGCTCTTTTTTAAAGATGGCATGATTTTCTTCTATCGCTATTTCGAAATCCCCTTGATCTTCTTCTAGCAACTTCTTTAATTCATGTAATCCTTTTTTAGGAAGAATTACCCCCTTATCTACTTTTAATGTTTCATCTATTTCCAATGGTTTATCTATTAAGGATAGTCTATGTCCGTCTGTTGCTATCATTCTTACGTTGCTCTTCCCGCTCTCCTTTATTTTCGAGAAATAAACCCCATTTAGATGATATCTTGTTTCATCATTCGATGTAGAAAATATGGTTTTTTCGATCATATCCTTTATAGTAGTTGCTGGGATAGGAACAAACTTCTTTTGGTTAAAATCTATTATCGCGGGATAGTCTTCTGCGCTGAGTCCCACTATGTTAAAAACTGCTTTTTGACTGGTAAGTGTTATCCAGTGATTTTCTCTAGCTTTGATATGGATTAAAGCTTCAGGTAATTCCCTTACTATTTCATAGAGTTGTTTTGCCCCTATAGTAATTTTACCTGGTATTATTATTTTAGCTTCATAAGTATCATAAATACCCACCTCAAGATCTGTAGCTAATATTTTAAGCCTTTCATTAGTTGCTTCTAAAAGAACGTTAGCTAAAATTGGCATCGCGTTTCTTTTTTCTACAATACTTTGGGCTCTATATAATCCCCTTAATAGTTCTGCTTTTCCAATATAGAATTCCATCTTAATCTCCTTATTTTTAGCTACTATACTACTTCTAAAAGCTAATAATATATAAATATAGTAGTAGTAGTAGTGCCTGTGGATTTGTGGATAACCCACTTAACCACAGGAAATTCCACAAATTTTGCTGTGCATAACTCTATGGATAAAATGTTAATAAACTCCTCAAACTGTTGATGGAGGAGTTAACCATAATCTATCCACAAAGAAAACCACAGCCTTATCCACAGGTTTATCCACAGGGGTTTGGTTTTCACCACAGTGAACAGGTTAAAATAGATTTCTCTTTGTTTTTGTGTATATTTAATTGGCAAAAACTATTCAATCCACAGGTTTGCATAAAGCACGGGCATATTTTTTGGTGATTAAATATTAGTCTAAAATATCATATCTGTGGATAACTCACTTAACTTGGTATTATTATTTGATAAAGTCTTGTGGACAAACCTGTGGATTTTGTGTTGATAGAAAGTTGATAGGTTTTTTATCAACACTTCATCCACAGCGAATTCACAGGGTTATCCACAGGGTTATCCACAGGGTTGATTATTTGCCTATTCTTCTGGCAATAGCATCTACATGTTGTTTTATTAATAGATCCTCTTTCAGAGACGCTTCGATTTTGTTTACCGCATGAATCACCGTAGAATGATCCTTTCCTCCAAATGCCTTTCCAATGTCAGGAAATGATTTCTTAGTATATTTTCTGGTTAAAAACATAGCTATTTGTCGGGGAAGAGATAGAATTTTGAGCTTTTTTTGGCTCTTTAAATCAATTAGCTTAATGTCAAAATGTGCGGAAACCGCTTTTTGAATGCCTTCAACTGTTATCTCCTCCCCCTCTTCCTGAAGAATTTTATTTAAAACCTCTTTGGCTAGATCTACACTTATCTCCATGCCGGTTAATGATGAGAAAGCCCCTATTCTAATGAGAGAACCCTCTAATTCCCTGATGTTAGATTTTATATGTGAAGCTAAAAACATAGCAACATCTTCCGGAAGATAAATATCTTCCAGCTCTGCCTTTGTCTTTAGAATGGCCAACCTTGTTTCCATTTCAGGAGGCTGGATATCGGCAATTAATCCCCAACCGAATCTTGTCTGCAGGCGCTCTTCGAGTCCCTGTATATCTTTGGGAAATTTATCACTAGTGACAACTATCTGCTTTCGGGATCCATACAAGGAATTAAACGTATGAAAAAATTCCTCCATTGTTCTCTCTTTACCAGCAATAAATTGAATATCATCCATTAGCAGCACATCAAGATGATCACGATATTTACCCCGGAACTGCTCCATTTTCTCATACCGGATTGAATTTATGAGTTCGTTTGCGAACTTTTCTGCGGGTAAATAAAATATTCGTGTTCTTGGATTTTTTCTTAAGATCTGACTACCTATGGCATTCAGAAGGTGGGTTTTTCCCAGCCCCACCCCGCCAAATATGAACAAGGGATTGTAGGTATTTCCTGGCTGTTCGGCAACACAATAAGCAGCTGCATGAGCGAACTGATTGCTGGAACCGACAACAAAATTATCAAACGAATATTTGGGGTTCAGTTGTTCTCCATAGGGCTTAAGCGCAGGAGGGGTAATTTCGGAAGTTTTTACACCCCCTGAATTTTCCCTAGCTTCAAGCTTTTCATTTTTTTCGATCGCTTTTTTCAAGAGATTATTTTGGAGTGGAACTACATCTTCAACTAAGAATCTGATCTCCAGGTTTCTGTTAATTATACGGGCTATTTCTTCCTTAAGAATATCGAGATATTGTTCATTAATCCATTCAACAAAAAAGACATTAGGGACAGATATCTCGATTTCATCTCCTTCCAATCTCAGGGCCTTTAAAGGATCGATCCATGTCTTAAAACCTTGATCGTTGATTCTCTGTTTAATGCCCGCCAGTGCTTTTATCCAAATGTCTTGAGCCATATGCCTAACGCTAAAGAGAAGGTACTCAAAATAATAAAAAACTTGAAAAAGAGTATCAGAGCAAAATTTTCGTTGCAAGGAGTAACATGTTGGATAAACCGGAACTTGACAAAAATTGAATATAATCGATAGAAATGAGGGCTTATAAACTTAGGGGGAGAAAGGTGAAGAGAACCTACCAGCCAAGCAAAGTCTCCAGAAAGAGAACCCATGGTTTCCGGGCAAGAATGTCTACTACCGGCGGGAGGAATGTATTAAGACGAAGGCGGGCCAAGGGGCGCAAAGTTTTGATTGTGCAGATAGCCGAAAAATAGCAAGAACATCCAAGCTCTCTTCGCGTGAAATTAGTCAGCTTTTTCACAATGGGCGCTTTTACCCTTCTAAGGTGGCACATGTTTATATCGATGATACACCTGCGGGACCAAAATGGTGTGTAGCCGCAAAGAAAAAGCTTGGTAATGCTGTCAAGAGAAATCGCGCCAAACGGCTTTTAAGGGAATATATCCACTACCTAAGGGAAAAAATTGATAAAAAAAAGATATTTATTGTAGCTAAAGAAAAAATGTTAAATATAACTTTTGATGAATTAAAAAAAACCCTGGATAAAAGTATAGGGAACGAATTTAATGAATAAAATTATTATTATATTAATTAATACATATCAAAAGATTATAAGCCCATTCATAATTCCTTCCTGCCGATATTATCCGTCTTGTTCCGAATATTCCAAAAGTGCTTTTTTAAGATTCGGCTTTTTTAGGGCTATTTTTTTCACAATTAAGCGCATTTTAAGATGTAATCCATTTGGTGGAAATGGCCTTGATCCGCTGCCACGGTTAGAGGAGTAAATGTGGAAAAAAGAACCCTTTTAGCCTTTATTCTCTGCCTCGGGATTCTCTATCTCTGGCAATCTGCGATAAGACCCCCGCATAAGGAAAAAGAAAAAACTGAGACGGTAAAGAAACAAGAGGTAGTTAGTAAAATCGAAGAAACAATAAACCCGCCTTCAGAAGAAGCGTTTAAGGGAGAAGATGTAGAGTTCAGGCACCCTCTTTTTACTGCGGTTTTTTCTACAAAAGGAGCATCTCTTAAATCTTTTTCTCTTGTTAAATATAACGTAGGCTCCAGGAAAAACCCTCTCCCCATCAATCTTATAGCGGAAGAACAGGGTATTTCTATGCCCCTTTCGCTCTATTCGACCGATCCAGATTGGCAAAAGTTGCCTGTATTACCATTTAAAGTAGTGAAAAATGAAAACAATATTCTCGAATTTATATTTGAGGATTCGAAAAAAACAATAATAAAAAGATTTTTATTCACGAAAGAGCGGTATGAGTTTGAAATAGAAACGGTAATTAAAACAAAAAGTAAAAATTCCCCTTCAAACATCGGTTTAATCCTGAGCGATGTTACTACTTCTGGGCAGAAACCAAGCATGTTTAATCCTGGCGCCCAGGAAAACATGATGGTTACCTATTCTTCAGGAAAGGCAGAAAGAATACCTGCAAAAGATTTGTCGGCTCCAATAGTGCAAAAAAAGCTATATGGCTGGATAGCGTTTGATTCAAAATATTTTCTAACAGCGATAATACCTGAATCTGATAATGAACCTGTTGAAATCAGGGGAATGATAGCAGGAGAAAAGCTCGCCATTTTGAGCTACCTTCAAGCTTTTCCAGAAAAAAATGCAGAGATAGTTTTGAAGGCTAAAGCTTATTTTGGCCCAAAACTTCTAAAACAGCTGGAAATTGCAGGGCACGACTTAAACAAGGCAATAGATTTGGGTTGGTTTGGAATCTTCGCCATTCCGCTTTTGAAGCTATTGAATCTGTTCTACAGATATTTTCATAACTATGGGATAGCAATAATTCTATTAACGATTCTTATTAAACTTCTTTTCTACCCCCTATCTCAGAAAAGTCTAAAATCGATGCGTGAAATGCAAAGAATTCAACCGCAGATTCAGGCCATAAAGGATCAGCATAAGGAGGACAAAGAAAGATTAAACAAAGAGATGATCAATTTGATGAAGACAAATAATGTTAGTCCTATGGGAGGATGTCTCCCCCTTCTATTCCAGATGCCAATATTTTTTGCCCTTTATCGTGTACTTTATTCTTCCGTAGAGTTATTTCACGCGCCATTTTTTGGGTGGATACACGATCTCTCATCCAAGGATCCATATTTTATTACCCCGATCGCAATGGGTCTGTTAATGGTAGTTCAACAGAAAATGACACCATCAACCATGGACCCGATTCAAAAAAAGATGATGGTAATGATGCCGATAGTCTTTACATTTCTTATGCTCTTTTTGCCCGCGGGTCTTAATCTGTATATGCTGGTTAATAGTATACTTACTATTCTTCAACAGTATCTATTTAATAAGACAGATTCCATTTCTAGGAAAGTAAATATCAGGACATAGTTAGACTTTTCAATGAGTTATGGTACCTTGAATAGTCACGGAGTATTCAATGGGTATTCAAATTGAAGATACAATTGCTGCAGTTGCTACGCCCTCAGGGGCGGGTGGCATTGGAATCATACGTATTAGTGGTCCAGATTCATTGGAAGTAATTAAAAAATGTTTAACCATCGGATTTGATTTTGAAAATCTAAAACCAAGGATGCTGGTCCGTGGGAAATTTATTGATGAACAGAAAAAGTTGATAGATGACCTTCTGTTTGTTTGGATGCCGGTTGGAGAGTCTTATACTGGCGAAGAGGTGGTTGAGCTTCATTGTCACGGAAATCCTTTTATTCTGGAGCAAGTATTACAAAGACTGCATTCACTTGGGGTGCGATTAGCAGAAAGAGGAGAGTTTACCCAGCGGGCATTCCTAAATGGAAAAATGGATTTAACCTCCGCAGAGGGTCTAAACGATTTAATTAGAGCACAAACAACCAAGGCTTTATCATTAGCTCATCTTCAGCATGGAGGCAGGCTATCTGGAATTTTTAATGAGGTTAGGGATGAATTGATAAAAATACTTGCGTATCTTGAGGCGGCTATTGATTTTCCCAATGAACCCATAGAGTTTCTTTCTTCCGGAGAGTATCTCTCAATCCTGGACCCGACGAGAAAGAGGTTGTCGTCGCTAATATCTACCGGAAAATCTGGAAGATTGATAAAAAACGGGGTGAGGGTTGTTCTTATTGGAGACACCAACGTTGGTAAATCTACAATTTTGAATCTGTTAATAGATGAATCGAGGGTTATAGTCAGCGATCTACCCGGAACAACCAGGGATGCTGTTGAGGTTGAACATATTCTTAATGGCAGCAGACTTCTTTTTGTTGATACAGCCGGCATAAGACCTACAGGTGACAAGATCGAAATATTAGGGATCGAACATGCCTATAAGCAGATTGAGAGAGCAGATATCTTATTATTGGTACAAGACATAACCAATTTAACCTCAAATGAGTTCTCTAAAGATCCAAGAACAATAAATATTTACAATAAGAGCGACTTAAAACCTGGCTGGCAAGAAGAGGGTGGTGATCTTGTTGTTTCTGCGAAAGAAAAGATCGGAATCGATGCATTAAAAGAGAAAATATTGTCAAAGGCCACCCTTGAGATTGGTGATATTGAAGATGGAATACTAACATCGGCGAGACAGATAATTTTGGCTACGGAGGCAAATACTTTATTGGATCGGGCGGCTAATTCATTGAGTAATTCCGCTCCGGCCGAGATCATTGCTTCGGATATCCATGGTGCTGTTGGAAAACTAGATGAAATTCTTGGTAAAAACTCAACATTAGATATTTTAGACGAGATTTTTGGCCAATTTTGCATAGGCAAATGAGTAGGTGTTTCACGTGGAACAGGATAATCAATTCGATGTAATAGTCATTGGTGCTGGGCATGCTGGATGTGAAGCGGCGGCGGCCTCTGCAAAGCTTGGGATGAAGACATTGATGCTTACGGTAAACCTAGATCATGTTGCAAAGATGTCATGTAATCCTGCAATCGGTGGATTAGCAAAGGGAAATCTGGTTAAGGAACTCGATGCCCTTGGTGGTGAGATGGCTCTGGTTACCGATAGAACCGGAATACAATTCAGGGTTTTAAATACCAAAAAGGGGCCTGCGGTACGCTCTTCGAGGGCCCAATGTGATAGATATCAATATTCAGCAACGATGCGAAATATCCTCGAAAATGAACCCAATCTTCAACTTAAACAAGATATGGCGGAGGAGATTTTAATAGAAAATGGCAAGATTGCGGGTGTAAGAACCGAACTTGGAGAAGGCTTTGGGTCTAAGGCTGTTATCGTAACAACCGGAACATTTCTTAGAGGATTAATGCATGTTGGGACAAGTAAGGTTTCAGCTGGAAGGGCAGGGGACCGGCCTTCATTGACTCTATCGGATTCGTTGAAATCACTAGGGTTTCGTATGGGGAGATTTAAAACCGGGACGCCCCCCAGGCTTCTTGGATCGACGATAAATTTCAATAAACTTCAGCCACAGTATGGAGACGAAAATCCAAAACCTTTTAGCCACTTAACGAAAAGGATAACGCAAAAACAGCACCCATGCTTTATTACTTACACTAATCTAAAGACCCATGAAATAATTCGGGAAAACCTCCACCTATCCCCTCTTTTTAGCGGTCAGATAGAGAGTATTGGTCCGCGGTATTGTCCATCTATTGAGGATAAGGTTAAGAGATTCTCTCACAGGGATAGGCATCAGATATTTCTGGAGCCTGAAGGATTGAATACCAACGAAGTGTATCCAAATGGATTATCAACCTCTCTTCCGGTTGATGTTCAAAAAAAAATGCTAAGAACAATCGAGGGGTTAGAGAATGTTGAGATTGTCAGACCTGGATATGCAATTGAGTATGACTATGTAGATCCAACAGAGCTTTTGCATACCCTGGAGACAAAAAGGATCGGGGGATTGTTCCTTGCGGGGCAGATAAATGGAACAAGTGGATATGAGGAGGCTGCGGCTCAGGGAGTAATTGCGGGGATAAACGCCTCCCTATTTATTAAAGAAAAAGAGCCATTTATTTTAAGTAGGGCAGATGCCTATATTGGTGTTTTAATTGATGATTTAGTGACAATTGGCATAGATGAACCGTATAGAATGTTTAGCTCTCGAGCTGAATATAGACTGGTTTTACGCGAGGATAACGCAGACTTACGGCTTACCGAAAAAGGATATAAGCTAGGCCTCGCTTCCGGTGAGAGGATGAGGCTTCTGGAAGAGAAGGAGAAGGGAATATCAGAATGGGAGAAGAGGCTTAGTACATCAAAGATTAAAAATTACGATAAGGCTGTAACTGCCTATAATTATTTAAAAAGACCTGAAATTACCCTCTCGCAGCTATTGGAGTCTGAGTTTTCTGGTTTTGACATAGAGGAAAATATATCAGAGGTGTTGGAGATAAAAATAAAGTACGAAGACTACATTGCTCAACAGCTCCAAGAGATTGAAAAGATGAAGAAGCTGGAAGGTGTGGCAATTCCAAAAACATTTGATTTCCTTGCTGTTTCTGGTTTATCTGAGGAAGTACGACAAAAATTGGTAAAAACCTCCCCCAGAACAATCGCACAGGCGTCAAGGATTCCGGGGATAACCCCGGCGGCCCTTTCGCTCCTTTTAGTTCATCTAAAGCGAAGAAGTGAAGCTAACAGACATCAATCAAATTAAAAGTAGATTAGAAACCTTGCTTAATAGGGGGTTCACCGATAAGCAAGTTGAAGCATTTCAATTGTTTATATCAGAAATAACAAAACACTCACACAAATTTAATCTTATCTCAAAGGGGGATTTATCTAATATATTAGAAAGACATATTGCTGATTCGCTGGTGCTGGAGCGCTATCTAAGAAATAAGTCAAAGATAGTCGATATTGGCTCTGGTGCAGGATTCCCCGGGGTACCACTTGCGATTATCCTGGAAAATACCTCGTTTAACCTGGTAGAGCCAAGGGAGAAGAGGGCATTTTTTCTTAAAACAGTTAAAAGAGCCTTGAAACTAGAAAATATATCGATTTATGAACGAAGAATTGAAGAGTTGCCGGAGCTAACAAGTCAGGCTGATGCCTTGATATTAAGGGGGGTAGGAGGCTTCGGCAGGATTTTTCGAGGGATAAAGGCTAATTTAAAGCGTGATTTGGAGATATTCATCCTTACCTCGCAAGATAGAGAGACTGAACCTATAGATGGGCTTGCATTAAAGAAGATTCAATACAACCTAAACGACTCTCCATGGGGAGGGAGCATCTTGCACTATACTGTTTCACGTGGAACATAGAGAAAATCTGTTGCTCGTTTAAAAACTAAATAGTAATATTCAATTCTGTAGCACTGGCCCATAAAACCACAACGCAGAGCAACAACATGGCACGGATAATATCAGTAGCAAACCAAAAGGGTGGTGTAGGGAAGACAACTACCGCCATAAACCTCTCGGCCTCTCTGGCTTTAGCTGAAAAAAGGATCTTGCTTATTGACTTTGATCCGCAGGGAAACACCTCGAGCGGGCTTGGCCTACAGCCAGATGAGATCAAAGAAAAGAATATTTATAGGGCCCTGGTCTCAAACATCCCAATTGTGGAGCTCATTTACCACACGGAGATTGAGCTTCTTCATCTTATTCCAGCGAACAATGATCTTATAGGAGCAGAGCTGGAGTTGGTAAGCGCATTCGCAAGGGAACTCCGCTTAAAGCAGGCCTTAGAGCCAATTTATGACCAATACGACTTTATAATTATAGACTGCCCACCATCACTTGGGCTCTTAACAGTAAATGCACTTACTGCCTCTCATACGGTCTTGGTTCCTCTGCAGTGTGAATATTATGCCATGGAGGGTTTGTCGCAGCTGTTAAAAACAGTCTCACTAATTAAAATGAATTTAAATCCAGACTTAAAGATTGAGGGTATACTACTTACAATGTATGACGCCCGTAACAATCTCTCCGGTCAGGTTGCAGCAGAAGTCAAAAAACACTTTCAGGAACAGGTATTTAACGTAATTATTCCCAGGAATGTACGCCTTGGTGAAAGTCCAAGTCATGGAAAACCAATCATATTATATGACGTAAACTCTCGTGGAGCAGAAAGCTATCTTAATTTGGCACAAGAGGTATTGGCACATTCACGGCCTGAAGAATTCAAAGAAAAACAACCAGAACTATAATGAGGTGAGATATGGGCGCAGAAGTAGAAAAACCGAGGGGTCTTGGACGAGGCCTAGCCTCCCTAATCCCAGGATTATCTTCAGACCACAGATCGTCTGAAGCCCGCGATAATAAAAGAGAGGTATTGGAACTATCAATTGAACAGATCAAAACAAATAAAGAGCAACCCAGGGTTGCATTTAATGATGAGAGCCTGGAGGAGTTGGCTCAATCCATTAAAGAAAATGGTATTATACAGCCGATTTTGGTTAAAAGTAGCGACTCTGGCTATGAGTTGATTGCTGGTGAGCGAAGATTAAGGGCTGCGCAACGTGCGGGATTAACAAAGATTCCTGTAATTTTACAAAATGCCACACAGAGACAATCTTTGGAGCTGGCTTTAATAGAAAATGTGCAAAGAGAGGATCTGAACTGCATAGAAGAATCTAAGGCTTACGCAAGACTAATAGACGAATATGACTATACACAGGATGATATTGCCAGGAGGGTGGGAAAGGATCGTTCAACAATAGCTAATTCCTTACGGTTACTTAAATTACCACAGGATATAAAGGATGATTTGGTAACTGGAAGATTAACAATGGGGCATGCGAGAGCATTGTTGGGAATAGAAAATAGAGATCTTCAACTTGAATTAAGAACCCATATATTAAAACACCAATTATCCGTTCGGGATGCTGAAGCCTTGGCCCAAAAATTCCTGGGCCCAAGAAAGATTTTAAAGGTCAGAAAAATTCAGCCACACCTTGAGGCTATCACGGCAGAGCTTTGCAGGTTGTTTGGAACAAAGGTAAGAATACATCAGAGGGCAAACAAGAGAGGGAAGGTTATTATTGAATTCTATAACGACGAAGACCTGACAAGAATAGTAGAGAATCTAAAAGGATTACAGTCGGGCAATTGTTCGGCGCCGTCGGCCTAAGTGCACGTCTATTTCAACAATAGATTCTTGACTTCCGTACCTCCGACATGGTACCAAAATCTGTTTCTAATTGCTTAAAAACCTATATATTTCAATAAGTTAAATCATGTCACTAAATGATTTATTACCTAATTGGACCTTAATACCCCAGATGCTTGTTTTCTGGACTGTGCTTTGGGTTTTATCGAAATTTATATTTAAACCATACGGAGCATTAATTGAGCTTCGTATAGAAGAGACAACGGGGCTTCAAAAAGAGGCGGAAAGCATGCAGCAGAAAGCCGCGGAGTTAAAAAATGAATACGAAGGGAGGATGAACGGAATACGCACTGAACTCCATAAAATGTTGGAAGAAGAAAAAAGGAGATATCAATCGGAGGTTAATACGATAGTTGCTAAAGCAAAAATGGAAGCTGTATCAGAAATCCAGAGAATGGAGGAGCTGATACACCGAGAGAGTCACAGGGTAACAAAAGAGCTTTCGTCTCAGGTAGAGCAATTTTCTGAGGAGATCACCAATAAAATTATTGGAAGAGGAATTGCGTCATGATTTCTTTGGGTATTTTATTTTCGTTTATATCGCTGACAATTTTATCCTGGATAATTTTTTCATCAACAAAAGCGCCCTTTTTAAGGATGCTCAAGACGAGAAGAACAAATATAAAGGAGACAATCCACCAGTCCCGCCGCGCATTAAATGATGCGAAGAATATGTGTGTAACCTTCAGGGATAAATTGACAGGGGTAGAAAAAGAGAGATCTTCTATGGTGTCGCAAATGAAAATAGATTTGCAAAAAATGAGAGAAAGAATGATTCAGGACGCAAATGATCTGGGAGGAAATATAAGGGTGACCGCCAAAAGGACCTCTGAACAAGAGTTTCGAGCGGCCAAGGCCCGTCTGCGGTGGCAAATCGCATCCGCGGCCATCAATCTTGCCAGGGAGAAACTAGAAAAACACTTAACAAAGGATGACGATTTTGGTCTTCAGGAAGAAACCTTAACTAATTTAGAGCAGAGTAAATATGGCAAGTCAATCACTAGCGAAGCGTTACGCGAGAGCATTATCTGAATTATCAGGCGAAGAAGATACTTCACAGGAAGTCGCCGATAGTCTTTCCCGTATTACGGCCGCGTTAAGTATATCTGTAGAGCTTAAAGACGCACTCTTAAACCCGGTTTTCCCTATTCAACAAAGAATGGATACCTTAAGGGGGGTTTCGGAGTATTTAAAACTTGATGATGTTACGGCGAGATTTTTATTTGTTTTACTACAAAATAAAAGGTTTGATCATGTTCAGATGGTGGAAAAGATTTTTAAACGTTTAGTGGATCGTAAGCTCAATAGGATCCAGATTGACGTTTCTTCCGCGCATCCAGTTGATAAGAAGATTTCAAAAAACCTGGAAAAGGTTTTTGAGACACTAACTAATCGCGAAGCATCTGTACGGTATCAAATCGATCCGCAACTTATTGGTGGATTGGTTTTTAAAATAGGGAGCCTGGTTTTTGATTCCAGCATTGCAAATCAGCTGGATAGCCTTGCTCTTTCTTTCAGAAGGGAGTTGTAACCTCATGCAAATTCAGGCAGATGAAATAAGTCGCATTATAAAAATGCAGATCCGGGACTACGGAAAACAGGTTGAGGTAAAAGAGGTTGGCAGCGTTCTTTCCGTAGGAGACGGGGTAGCTAGGATTTACGGCCTTGATAATGTCCAGGCAGGAGAGCTTGTTGAGTTTCCGGGAGATATATTTGGTGTCGTTTTGAACCTGGAAGAGGACAATGTTGGCGTTGCCATCATGGGAGAGGATAGACATATTGAAGAGGGAAATACCGTTAAAAGGACCGGAAGAATATTCGAGGTCCCAGTAGGGGAAGCACTGATTGGCAGGGTAGTAGACCCACTCGGAAATCCACTAGATGGATTAGGTGCAATAAATGCCAAAGAGAAACGAAAAGTAGAGATTAAGGCCCCGGGGATTATTTATCGTCAACCCGTAAAAGAACCGCTTCAAACCGGTATTAAGGCGATTGATTCGATGATTCCCATTGGGCGGGGGCAGAGGGAATTAATCATCGGGGACAGACAGACAGGGAAAACCGCAATTGCTATTGATACCATTATTAATCAAAGAGGGCAGGATGTTCACTGCTTTTATGTTGCCATCGGACAAAAACAATCTACCGTCGCGCAGGTTGTTGAGAAGTTAAAGCAATATGGGGCAATGGAGTTTACCACGGTAATTGCTGCTACCGCATCTTTGCCTGCGCCACTTCAATATGTTGCGCCTTACGCTGGTGTAACCATGGGTGAATTTTTTAGAGATAGCGGAAAGCATGCATTGTGCATTTATGATGATTTAACCAAACATGCGCAGGCATATAGACAGCTATCGCTCCTTTTACGGAGACCTCCTGGACGCGAGGCATATCCGGGGGATGTATTTTATTTGCACTCACGACTTTTGGAGCGTGCCGCAAAGATGAGTAATGACAAGGGTGGTGGTTCATTGACGGCCCTTCCGATTATAGAGACCCAGGCAGGAGACGTATCAGCATATATTCCAACCAATGTTATCTCTATTACAGATGGACAGATAGTTTTGGATTCTGACCTTTTCAATGCTGGTCAGCGCCCAGCCGTTAACGTTGGACTTTCTGTCTCCAGGGTTGGAGGGAACGCGCAGGTTTCCTCAATGAAAAAGATTGCCGGAACACTTAGGCTATCCCTTGCACAGTATCGGGAGCTTGCTGCCTTTGCACAATTTGGTAGTGACCTGGATAAAGCAACAAGGGAACAATTGGCCAGAGGAGCAAGATTGACGGAGATTCTAAAACAGGGACAGTACACCCCTTATAAGGTTGGGGAGCAAGTCGTTATAATTTATGCGGCAGCTAATGGTTGGGTGGATAAATATGCTGTTTCGGCATTAAGGAGGTATGAACAGGAGCTCCTTGACTTTATGCGAGTAAGGTATGCAGAGACACTGGAAGGGTTAAAAAGTAAAAAGATTGATGAATTCAAAGATGAATTAAGCAGAGCGCTGGAAGAGTTTGATAAAACATTTTCCCTAGAGAAATGAGTATTTAGTGGCAGGAACCAAAGAAATACGGAAACGAATTGCTTCCGTAAAAAATACACAGCAGATTACAAAGGCAATGAAGATGATTGCTGCCGTAAAGCTCCGCCGAGCGCAGGAAAATATCCTGGCAGCAAGACCTTATGCATTATTAACAATGGACGTTCTAAGATCCTTGGCACTTCGGGCAGACGAAAAAGCGCACCCACTTTTGGCCCAACGCTCTCCGAAGAATGTCTGGATATTTGTTGTAACCTCTGACAGGGGCCTATGTGGAAGTTATAACAGTACAATTATTAGAGAGACGGAAGGTTATATAAAGAAGCAGGGACATCTTTATGAAAATATAACGCTCGCCTTTATCGGGCGCAGAGGTTACGAATACTTTAAAAAGAGGACAATAGGCATTGGAACATATTATAAAGATGTGATGAACAATGTAACCTATGATCAGGCAGCAAAGATTGGAAAAGATATCATTTCTGCCTATGTCGAAGAGAATCTTGATGCAATATATCTGGTTTATAACGAATTTAAATCGGCAATTTCCCAGAAGGTAACCGTTGAACAATTGCTCCCAATTAAACCAATGGCACTGGATATTATCGGAGAAAAAGAGACAGCAATAGATTATCTTTATGAACCAAACCGGAAAGAGGTTTTAAATGATTTATTGCCAAGGCATATCAAAATTCAGCTTTATAGGGTGCTTTTGGAAGCAAATGCCAGTGAACATGGAGCTAGGATGACTGCGATGGATAGCGCAACCAGAAACGCAGGCGATATGATTTCAAGATTAACGCTTCTTTACAATCGGCTACGACAACAGGCTATTACTACAGAGCTGGTTGAAATTGTAAGTGGTGCAGAAGCATTAAAGGCGTGAGGAGAAAGAGATGAGTAACGTTGGAACTATAACCCAGGTAATTGGTCAGGTAGTAGATATAGAATTTCCACCGGGAAAACTTCCTGAGATCTATAACGCGCTCAAGGTTACAAATTCCGCAATTAACGACAAAGAGGATAATCTTACGCTTGAGGTTGCTCAACATCTTGGTGATAGGGTGGTTCGTTGCATTGCTATGGATGCCGCCGAGGGGCTCCAGAGAGGTTTAAAGGCGAAAGATACAGGTAAAATGATTTCTGTCCCGGTTGGGGATGAGGTGCTCGGTAGAATTATCAATGTTATCGGTGAACCAGTTGATGAAGCCGGACCGATTAATGCGAAAAAGTTTTATCCCATTCATAGATCTGTTCCATCTTTGGCGGATCAAAGCACCGAAGATCAGATGCTTGTTACCGGCATCAAGGTTGTTGATCTACTTGAGCCTTATGCCAAGGGAGGAAAGGTTGGTCTCTTCGGTGGCGCGGGTGTCGGCAAGACGGTTATCATCCAGGAGTTGATCCATAGCATAGCAACAAAGCATAAGGGATATTCTGTTTTTGCTGGAGTAGGTGAAAGAACTAGAGAGGGGAATGACCTTTGGCTCGAGATGAAAGAATCCGGGGTTTTAAAAAGTACCGCTCTTGTTTTCGGGCAGATGAATGAACCGCCTGGAGCAAGAGCGAGGGTGGCTTTAACAGGCTTAAGTGTAGCTGAGTATTTTCGTGACGAAAAAAATCAGGATGTTCTGCTATTTATCGATAATATTTTCCGGTTTACACAGGCAGGCTCTGAGGTCTCAACCCTTCTAGGCCGTATTCCATCCGCGGTTGGCTATCAACCAACCCTTGGAACAGAAATGGGCGAGCTGCAGGAACGCATTACATCAACAAATAAAGGATCTATTACATCAATACAGGCTGTATACGTTCCGGCGGACGATTATACCGATCCGGCGCCCGCTGCTACATTTGCCCACCTGGATGCAACAACAAACCTGTCACGTCAGATCGCGGAACTTGGCATTTATCCCGCAGTCGATCCATTAGCGTCGACATCAAGAATTCTTGATCCACAGGTAGT
>MGRR01000063.1:14874-16364 GCA_001798265.1 Deltaproteobacteria bacterium RIFCSPHIGHO2_12_FULL_43_9 | reverse complement strand
CTGAAGCCATTAAATATGGCAAGTCTGAGACCTCAAATCATACAGAAAAATCATCAAGGTTTCAGGCAAAAAAAGGGGGATACAAAAATGTTACAGAATAAAAGGTTTATAATTAGCTTTGTAGGTAGTCTTGCTATTCTAGTTCTCTTTTCTGGAAAAGTGTTATTGTTTTCTGGCACAGACAGCCTTTGGGTGGATATCTCGTCACTGGGCGATGATGAAGAGAGACTAGAGTCTGTTTCTCTTGCCAACGCGAAAACCAATGAAAACAGCGACATTCCAATACCGGCTATCCCAGCAAGAGCCCAGTCTGAGATTAACACCACATCAGGTAACAATGAACCTACCGAGACACTTGCTTATTCAAACGAAAAACAGAATGACAAGGAGTTAAATACCGAAAACAGAAAGATCAGCAAAAAATCTAAAAAATCAACCCAAAGCCACAATGCTAAACCAGAAGTAACATCCAATACTGGGCAGGAAGCCATTGTCTACTCAACAACATCAGAAACATCAGATTCAACCACCACAGCTATTCCCATAATCGTTGCCTCAATTGGACCAACTGCAACCCAGTCTGGAAATGGACAATCAACTACCACGACATCTGCCACGGAATCATCATCCGTTGCATCCTCCACTCCTTTAGCGAGTGAAGAGATTTCGAAAGAGGAGCAAACAGAAGAATCTACCCAAACCGAATCATCACAGAAATACAGCGAGTTTTTCAAACCTGGAGACCACGCCACAACCTCACTTGCTGTTGATCCTTATGAGGAGGTGTCGGAGATACCGCCGGGCACAGGCAAGGGTGATGACTCTGCCAGTCAGGGTTTATTAGAGTCAGGAGCAATTCAGGCAGAATTTTATCCTGATGAGTTAATAATATTTAATCCTGAAACATGTGACGTTCTCTCCAGTTCAGCGCCAGAGCAATTTACAGATCTAACATTTGGCGAGCTGGAGATATCAGGGGATCCAACCCTTCATAAGCTGAACTTTGCAATACCTGCTCCTGCGCTTATGGAAGGCATTACAGAGGGCGGGGAACTCTCGGTTGTAGTTGGTATTTTTAGGGAGGAGGGTGCGTCATATACCCGACTTGTAACACTTATATGGCGAGATCTACCTCGGGAGATAAGCTCTCTTTCAACCTTTAACTTCTCTGTTTCGCACTCAAGGATTTTTGTCTGGGATCATGCCATAAGAACAAGGGTTATGCTTTGGGGAAATACTTTAGAGGCATGTGTTAACCCTGATGGCTTAATGAAGTTTGCGATTAATGTTCCTGTTGGGGAGGGGTTGATATTTCCGATACCTGATAGAATTTCAGGCAGACCAGATGGAGAGGTTAGGTCAGTTGAAAAGACACTTTCTTTAAAAAGCTACGAAGATAAAGATTATTAATATTTTCCTTCATTTAATTCACCCTGCTTCCGGGACAGGAATCAATAACTGAAAGTCCGGCAGCCTTCTGTGCAAGACTA
>MGRR01000063.1:14688-14848 GCA_001798265.1 Deltaproteobacteria bacterium RIFCSPHIGHO2_12_FULL_43_9 | reverse complement strand
GTCACCATTATAGTCGTCCGCAACACTATCTCGTATTGGGATCAATCCTACCACTGACCGCGCGATTGCAAGTGCATCGGTGATATCGATATAGCCGTTTTTATTAACATCTCCACATGGAACAAGTGCCTCGGCAGCATCAAGAATTTTTTTGAAGTCA
>MGRR01000063.1:6152-14668 GCA_001798265.1 Deltaproteobacteria bacterium RIFCSPHIGHO2_12_FULL_43_9 | reverse complement strand
TGAAAGGCGCGGCATAAGACGTTCCTCCGGCAGTCACCAAATACCCTCCCGGTCTTGCGATAAGCACGTCCTGTGCTGGCGCTGCGGTATGTACTCTTATATCTCCCCAGTTTGTTCTGGCACCTCCTACAAATGATGTCGCAAGATTTCCTCCGGGATCAATTCCTGCCACACAGAGAATATTACTTAAAGTGTCGCTTAATCTACATGGATGCCCACGCGGTTCACCGGGGATGATACTGTCTAAGTTTAGTCCATCATTTGCCGCGCCAAAAACAGCTATCACATTCCTTGGTCCAAGACTGTCCAGAACTTGATAAATTGCGGGGTCATTACCGCTATATGTATAGCTAATATTAACCAAAGCGGAATAGTTTGCAGCCTGATCAATTGCCTCTATAAAATCCGCGTTTGTAACAGGTGTTCCATCGTTACAAACCGAAAGGAAAGCCCTTCCCGTTGTAAACCCTGGCATACCCAGTAAATTGTTGTTCCCTGCAAGGGCAATGCTTGTAACTGCTAGTTCATGATTTGATCCAAGAAAATCATAATACTCCCCAGCTCCAAGCCCGGATGCGACATAAGAGCCATTAATAACATTTACTACATCCAGGTTCTGCTGCAGGCCGGGCCTGTCATCCAAACCAGCGCCAACTATGCTCATTACCCTGCGCTCTGGAGGCAAAAGTCTCCATACCTGATACATCATCCTCCAGCCGTCGTTATAATTTAAATCTACGTCAATAAGACCGTAGTAAAAACCAAACCAGTTCTTTAAAGCCCAGACATCACCGTAAGAGAAAGCTGGATCATTCACATATTGAGGAGATGGAGTATAGGAGGTCGGTTTCACATTGTGACAAACAGGAATTATAAACTCTACTTTGTTACCCTCGATGGCAGATCTGTTATTTTCTGAAACAAAATTACTTAGGACAGGAAGAAACCTATTTATTTCTCTTTTGTAATTAATGATTCTTGATAACGATTGAAAATTGTATCTTTTATTTTCTCTGTAATCCGTCCTTATATCTCTTCTTTGAGCGGTAAATGTCTTTTCACCTTTTGCCATATTGATTTTTTCAAAGCCTATTTTCATGATCGGGGCGTTTGTGTAACTTCTGAGGCCCGTAGCACCCTCGGGGGACTTTCCTTTGTTTTTCCCGTTCTCAAAAACAGACTGAAGTGATTCTACTTTTGTAATCTTATAATTGTTTTTATTGAAAATATTTTCTAACCCACCAAATCCAACATTGTTGAATTCAATTACGCCATCACCGGCAACATCAAGGGTTGCAACTTCCATTTTATTTTGATGATTTAATTTGAGTAGACGAAGCTTGTTGTCTTCAGCGGACATTAATTTTACAAGGAGCTCGCCGATTACTGGATTTTCGCAATTGAATTCATCCTGAAATGAAGATCCTATCTTTGGTCCGTCAGCAAACAGCCCTTTTGCTGCTATCAGCCCAGCTATTAAAAATATAAATATCAACCGCTTATTCATTGCTTCCTTACGCCCATAATAAAAAGGTGTGCATACATAAATGTACAGTTTTTGTAACAGGCTATCCTTGTCTGGCTTGGATGTATCCCCTCTGTTCAAAAAACCGTGTAACTCCTACCATATGGAGCATAAGTTATGCCAGTATTAAATCCTTGGGATTTTAAGGGGTTAGGGCTTAACAATCTGGAGAATAATTAGACAAAAAGTGACAATATATAAATAGCTAATATTATTAGCTATTTACGTCACTTGGAAGGTGACACTTTTCGCGGGGGGGATTGCTTCGCCTCGCTCGCAATGACGAAGAGATCCTTCGCTCCGCGCAGGATGACGAGGGTGCTCGCAATGACGTAGGGATCCCCGTTTGCACGGGGATGACGGCTTGTGCGGGGATGACGCAGGGATTGCTTCGTCGGCCCTTCGGGCCTCCTCGCAATGACGGGGGGATGACACAATAAAAAAAGTATTGACATAAGTGTGCCTATTTTATAGGCTGTGCCATCCCCAAGAAAATTAAGGAGATTTTAATGAGTAAGTATCTTTTTGTATTTTTTTCTACGATTATTTTTTCAGTAAATGCCTTTTCACAAGGGACATCGGCAACGGAATTCGAAATAGGTGAGCGTTCAGGATTGCTACCATCGGTCAAGCTAGGCGCAAATCTTTTCTCCAAAGCATCTCTGGAGGGAGTGCCTGCAGATGTAAATAGTTTAATTTTACCTCAGAATGTAGTGCAGTTCTCCGGCGGCTTTGGCGCGGACTACTTTTTTGGGAAAAATTTGGGGATATTTACCTTTGTTGATTACAATCAAAGGACATACAGCTTTTTAGGTTTAATTAAGGCCTCTGCCAGTTATCTCGATGTTCCATTCGGGTTTTCTTTAAACTGGGGGAGATTACTTGACCTCTATACCTCCAGGACAACGAGCAGGGTTGGTGGATATTTAGCGTTACCAATGACTGATTTTGAATTTGATCAGCAGTCCTCTATGCTCCTGTTTGGAAGGGATAAAATAAATACTCCTTTAATCATCGCGAGAACATATCCCGGGGTATATTTGGAAACCGAAACCTTATTTGCGGTTTCAAGAAATCTAAGTCCGGGGCTCTCTATCTGGGGTAAAATGCCTCTCGCAAGTTCAACCCAAAATGTGGATAGTTATTTCTATGAAATGGGTCTTGGATTAAAGGTCGGATTTTTTTAATTATTGGTTGAAATAATCTCGAATTCCTGTGAAACTCCTCTTTACTTATGGATGAAGCCCACAAAGTAAAGAAGCGAAATCCCTGGATTGCCGGTATTCTCTCCTTTGTTCTCGCTGGTCTTGGCCAGATCTATAATGGCCAACCTCTGAAAGGGATTGTCTATTTTATCATTGCGCAGGTGGTTGCCTTTCCTCCCTTAATTTACATGTCAGTTAAGGGGATAATCTCTTTAAAAATTATTTTCTCCGTTTTGATAGCTTCACTGGTGGTTGAGGCAGTTATCGTAATTGACGCGATTCTTGTCGCAAGGCGGCTCAAGGCTTATGCATTAAGGTGGTTCAACCGCTGGTATGTATATTTAATTATTATCCTGATCATTGGTGTTCCATTTTTAGCTATTCCAACGACAACGCTCTTCCCACAATCGTATAAAGTCCCGTCTGAATCAATGGAGCCACAGCTTCTCAGGGGAGATTATTTTTTTGCTTCCGGAAAAGTGGACAATATTCAGCGTGGCGATATCGTGGTTTTTCATTTAAATCAGCATAATGAAAAGATGTATGTGAAGAGGGTTATAGGGCTACCCGGTGATCACGTTGTAGTTACAAAAAGCGGGGATGTCATTCTCAATGATCAACCTCTGCTTAGAGACGGGGCGCTAAATCAACCCCCATCATATAATCCCACTAAACCAACCTCCCTGTTTTTAGAGCATCTTGATTTGTCCCATTACGTAATTGCGCATGATCAAAATATAGAACAGCATTCCACCTGGGACAATACGGTCCCGGAAAGCATGATCTTTGTCATGGGGGATCATCGCACAGCTAGCATGGACAGCAGGGCTTTCGGGCCTGTGGAGATCGACAAGATCAGCGGTATCGCGAAGGTAATATATTTTTCAATATCTCCCGCATTGAAAATCAGATGGGATAGGATAGGTTTGAACTTGTCAAATCCGCAACCCAACTAACCTGTTGAAAAACCTGCCATTTCCCGACGAAAAACCCCTCACTCCCTATATACCAAGTCTATAGTCTGATAAAATTAGCAGAGATGCGGGAATTTGTTATGAAACCGAAACTTAAGCTCATTTCAGAAAGTGTTGTGGCTGCCCTTGATCGGAAATATCCGATCATCGAGCGGTTGCAGTCTACCCCTTCCGGATGGATCGGGAGGGATCGTCTTTTTTCCAAGGATGCGGTGGACCATGCCGAGTATATAGATTTAACGGGTAATACTATCGGCGATGATGATCGTCGCGCATGGTCTATTATTAACAAGGTCAATCATATCAGGGAAAACACAATCTTTTGGAATAAAGCCTTTGAGGAGATGTGGGATAAATTTGGTTTCAAAATCGTCAATATCATCCGGAGTGGAGAGCTGACGCCAAAGCAGCAAAGGGTAATGGAGTTGCATCTTGACGGGCATAAGATGGTAGAGATTCAGATACTCCTGAGATTCAAAAACAGATCAGACGTTACCCGCCACTTTCACCGTGGTGCGAAGAAGATACTAAAGATTCTCAAAACCCTGCCTGAGCGGCTGGTTTTAGCCAAGGCGGCATAAAGGGTGTTCAAAAACTTTTGCATCTGAAAGAAATCGTGTTGTTCAGTTTATAGTGTTAAAAAGTGTTAAACGACAACAGCAGATAAAAAACAGACAACAGTTGATCTTAAATATTAAGAAGAGAGGTTTTCTTAACCGCTCTTTTATTTTTACACCGCGATTTCCAACTTTTATCAACTTACAAAAAGAGGCCTCCCAAGCGTGGTAGAATGGATGTGTGTTCCAACATGTACCCACACCGAGGTTAAAATAAATCTAAACAGGTAGTTGAATAATGAAACAGGGGTTTCGGATATTTCTTTCTCTATGCTCTATTCTTCTCGCTTTTGGGTGCGCTGATTTGCAGATTGAAGGCGCGCATGACAAAGCGGTTAATAGATCCCTGGCAAGCCTTCCACCAAGCGCACCTGTAGCGCTCTATTTTGAAAAGCCGGACAAGAAATATGAGGTTGTAGGGAAGGTTTACGCTAAAGGATATCCAGCAGCAACAATGGGGGCACTGCGGGACGAGTTAAAACGGCAGGCAAGAAAGATAGGAGCCAATGGTGTAATAATCTCTGATGAGGCTGATCAATTTATGGGTTCTTACACGGATCAATGGGGCTATACAGTCGGGCAGTCTCCTCCCGAGTATGTTCCATATGGATACAACACTTATGAGGTATTTCCATATAGATACTATCCGTACGGTCCAAAAAGCTTTTACGGATTTAATTCTAAAGACGTCGTTAACTATCCACTCGCTGAAGGCATAGCCATTCGAATTAAGAAATAAATTCGTCATCCTGGCGAAAGCCGGGATCTAGATTCCCGCGTTCGCGGGAATGACAAGTCGCGGGAATGACAGGGGTCACGGGAATGACGGAAGGGATCCTTCGCTTTGCTCAGGATGACGTGAGGACAGGATGACGTGAGAGTCGCAATGACGTGAAATTAGAAGATGTTAACCTTTAGTCCCAGTCCAAACTCATAAAATCTTGTATTGGTACCGTTTACAGCGCTTCCGAGAGGAAGTTTCATCCATGTCGTTAAACCGGGAGCGACAGTCGAAGAGGTACTAAACATGATGTCGTTATCAACGTAGAGGCCACCATATGTCTGCGCATCTGGCTTTGGCTGATAATAATATTCTCTGTATGGAACACTGCTCTGCGCGCTGTATGGGTAGTCATATTTAAAGTTTGACAAGGGAAACGCTATATATGGACCGACATGCAGCGTGGAGAAGGAGTTTCCCCTCCAGAAACCTTCGCCATATGGGAGCGTGAGTCCGAATGGAACATCCAGATAACTGGCGGATGATAGTGTTGTATTCAAGAACTTGCGTCCGCGCTGGTTGTACTCAACGCCTCCAAATACCCCCCAGTTTTTGTCCAGATAATAATCTGTTCCTACACCCAATAAAAATTGAAATTTATTTGTCCTTAAATTCATATTAGGTGTGGAAATGACGTTACCACCCCCCTTTAAATAGGGTTGAAATGGATATAGGTCGCTCTCCCACGTGTTACGGTGAGAGCTTGTCGTTGTGCTTTGAAACTCATCGGCAAAGGATAGCGATGAAATTGATAATGTTAAGATCAAAATTGCTACTTTTAAGAACTTCATGTTAATTCTCCTCTCTAAGAGAACATAAATTTTGGGCTGGAAAAGACCCACCCCAGTAGTTAGACTCGCAAGATAAATGCCAAATTTCATTCCTTCCCGTTATTTGTAACCTATTGATATCACGGGCATTTATTGTGGCATGGTGGTTTTTGGGCTTATTTTGAGTGCCCAAAATTGTTACTTGTGGCGATTTTTGTCATGATTCTTTCCGTTATTTAGTGAAGGTTAATCGTGATACACAACGGTGTCTTGAGCGTCATCCTGAGCCGAAGGCGAAGGATCTCTTCACAATTTAGCAGGAGATCCTTCGCCTTCGGCTCAGGATGACGATAGTCAGGTTCCACTAAATTCGGGAAAGACCCTTTTGTCATTTCATGGACTTATCTACCAGCGTAGTTTTTAAGGTGAAACAATATGGCCAGGATAAATACTGCTTGACGCAGTACTGCCAATTACAGTATTATTAGACTGTGTGGAAGGTTGAGTGGGGTAGGTATGTACATAAGCAGCTTGAAAAGCTTCCGGATTTTATCAGGGATAAATTTATGGCCTGGGTTTTGGCCGTTGAAGAAGTTGGCTTGCATGAAGTGAAAAAAAGAACTGGATATCATGATGAATGTCTTAGGGGAAATAGAAAGGGACAAAGGTCCGTGCGTTTAAATAGGGCATATAGAATTATTTACGAAATAATAGAGAATAAAAATCTGAAAATAATTGAAGTAATTGAGGTGAATAAACATGAGTATTAAAAAGAAGAAGTATGGTCTAAAAGAAATGGAAGATAAATATGGTAAATTGACAGTGGCAAATTTTTTGCGTTCCTGGCGTATGTCTGCAGAGTTAAGCCAGAGAGAATTTGCCGGGATGCTAAATATGTCTCCTGCCAATCTATGTGACATCGAATGCGGGAGAAAGGGTATTAGCATTGAAAAAGCACTAGAAATTTCTAAAGCAGTTGATTATCCACCCGAGGCTCTTATTAAAATTGTTTTACAAGACCAACTGCACTCGGCCGGAATTGAATTAGAGATAATGTTTAAAAAAGCAGCATAACCTAAATAGTAGGCTTCTGTGTTTTTCTATAAGAGGGCAAAAGAAAAGCAGAAATTGCCATTTTAATTCCGAAAAATCGGAGTTTTACCCTAATTCAGAACCTATCAAACCAATTTACACAGTATAAAAGTTGGGGTTCGCTCTGTATAGCACCAAAAGTTGGTTTATACCCATATTTACATCCTTTATGTTGCTTAATTAAGAAAAAAACAATATTAACCCTTTTGAGGATCAATCATGGGACCACAAGAGCGCCAGGAAATAATCGAACAATTTGCCGAAGCAGTTTCAAGCAGGATGAAGGATGAATCTGTATCAATCTTCAAGAAGGATTGGTGGAGCGGCAGGATGCTTGAATGGTGCATGCAGAATGAATCGTTCAAGGTCGAGATGTTCCGTTTTATCGATGTTCTTCCATATTTGAACAGCTCAGAAGAGGTAGCGCGCCACATTAAGGAATATTTCCTGAGGCAGGGTCAGAATTTTCCGGCTGCGGTATCCACTGTGTTGGGTTTCGCGGCTGGTTCCGGTTTCACCGCGAAGATTGCCGCGGTGGCAATTAAGAAAAATGTTGCGGATATGGGGCGGAATTTTATTACAGGTGAAAATCCCGAAGCTGCCATTAAACAGCTTAAGAAACTAAGAAAAGATGGCCTGACATTTTCAATAGATATTCTGGGAGAGGCTGCGGTCAGCGAGGATGAGGCCTTTTCCTATCAGCAGCGTTATCTGGATTTAATTGATGTCTTGTCCAATGAATCAAATAATTGGGAAACCATTGATGCGATTGATTTAGACGATCAGGGAGAAATTCCGAAAGTAAATATATCCGTCAAATTATCTTCCCTCTATTCCCAGTTTGATCCGATTGATTTCGGACGCTCAATTAGAATCATGAAGGAGAGATTGGGACCCATATTGCAGAAGGCTGTCGATAAAAATGTTTTTGTAAATATAGATATGGAATCTTATTTTCATAAGGACCTGACTCTGCAGGTCTTTAAAGAAATATGCATGGAGCCGCAATTCAAGGAATATGAACACTTTGGGATCGTTATTCAGACCTATTTAAAGGATTCAGAACGTGATTTGGATGATCTCATAAGCTGGGTGAAGAGAAGAGGGAAGAGAATTACGGTTAGATTGGTTAAGGGGGCATATTGGGATTATGAAACTATTCACGCGAGGCAGGAGGGTTGGAGGATCCCGGTATTTATTGAGAAGCGATTCTCGGACGCGATGTATGAGCGCCTTGCCACGAAATTGCTTCAGAATTATCGCTTAATAAAGCCGGCCTTTGCCAGTCACAATCTCAGATCTCTTTCGTTTGCTTTGACCGAGGCCAATAGACTGGGAATGCCAAATAAAGCCTTTGAAATACAAATGCTCTATGGAATGGCAGAGCCGATAAAAGGGGCCCTAAAATCCCTGGGGTATTTGATTCGCGATTACGCTCCAATGGGTGAGTTGATTCCTGGATTGGCGTATCTGGTAAGAAGACTCCTTGAAAATACCTCGAATGAGTCATTCTTAAGACAAAAATTTGCTCACGGAATCCCCCTTAAGGAAT
>MGRR01000063.1:0-6135 GCA_001798265.1 Deltaproteobacteria bacterium RIFCSPHIGHO2_12_FULL_43_9 | reverse complement strand
GGATGATATTTATGAAAAGAAGCATTCAGTAACCACATCGAGCACACCATCGCCATTTAAAAATGAACCGGTAACCAATTTTGTCTATTCGGATTCAAGAAATGTTTTCAGCGCTGCCCTTGAAAAGGTATCACGGTCATTTGGAAGCAAATATCCATTAATTATAAATAATAAAGATGTTTCTACATCACGCTGGCTGAAATCTACCAATCCGGCACTTCCGTCACAGGTGATTGGGGAGGTTTCGCTTGCCTCACAACATGAAGCCGATGATGCGGTGAAAGCAGCGTGTAGCGCATTCATTCAATGGCAAAATGTCTCTCCCCGAGACCGTGCAGAATATTTATTCAAGGCTGCTGATCAAATGAGAAAGGCAAGATATGAACTTGCCGCGCTAGAGGTTTTTGAAGAGGGGAAACAGTGGAGAGAGGCAGATGCGGACATCTGCGAGTCAATAGATTTTTTAGAGTATTACGGAAGAGAGATGATTCGTCTCGGGAAACCGATAAGGGTAAGCGCGGCTCCCGGAGAAGATAGCGTGATTGTGTATCAACCGAGAGGCGTTGCGCTTGTGATCGCCCCATGGAATTTCCCACTGGCACTTATTGCCGGTATGACCTCGGCCGCAGTGGTTGCAGGTAACAGTGTTATTATGAAACCGGCATCACAATCACCAATAATCGCGTATCATTTGATGAGAATATTCAGGGAATCAGGCCTTCCAGAGGGTGTTTTAAATTATCTACCAGGCCCTGGCGGAGAGGTTGGGAATTATCTGGTTTCGCGTCCTGAGGTGAAATTAATAGCGTTTACTGGATCCAAAGAGGTTGGCCTGGAGATCATCAGACATGCTTCGGTTACAGATACCGCACAGGACTCTGTAAAACGTGTCATCGCGGAGATGGGTGGAAAAAACGCAATAATCGTCGATAGTGACGCGGATCTAGATGAGGCTGTTACGGGGGTCCTTCGCTCCACGTTTGGTTATCAGGGGCAAAAGTGCTCCGCCTGTTCAAGGGTCATTGTGTTAAGTGAGAACTATCATAGGTTCTTAACCAGACTCGTTGAAGGCGCAAAGAGCCTGCAGATAAGCTCCGCCGATAATCCTGGAAGTATAATTGGCCCCGTAATTGATGAAGGGGCACAACAGAGATTATTGAGTGTGATAAAAGATGGGGAGAAAGAGGCGACATTAGTATTCAAAGGTGAGGTTCCAAACCAGGGATACTTTGTCCCCCCGACAATCTTCGCGGATGTCGATCCCAAATCTTATCTTGCTCAGGAGGAGCATTTTGGCCCTGTACTCTCGGTAATTGAGGTAAAAACGTTCGAAGAAGCCCTAAATGTGGCCAATGGAACCAAGTACGCTCTTACAGGAGCAGTATATTCCCGCTCACCACTAAATATAGAAAGAGCGCGACGAGAGTTTAATGTCGGGAACCTATACATTAATAGAGGCTGCACCGGTGCGCTGGTTGAGCGTATGCCATTTGGTGGTTTTAAGATGTCGGGTGTTGGCTCCAAAACCGGTGGCCCCGATTACCTCCTTCAATTTCTTGAACCACGAACCATTACCGAAAATACAATCCGAAGAGGCTTCGCCCCTACCTCGCTTGACCCACTTAATCCTGCGTGATAACCACTTAATCTTCTTTGAAAATTTGGATCGCGGGGTGGAGCAGTCCGGTAGCTCGTTGGGCTCGATTTTTTATGGGCTGCATACAGGGAAACTCGTATGCGAAAGCCTCTCAAATTCGGGGAAGCCTTTAACAATGGTAATCCCGAGCCAAGCCTTCACAGATAGTTTAGCTGTGAAAGAAGGTGTAGAGACTTAATGGGAGGCACCCTAACGGCGGCTTTTTGGCCGTGACGAGGGTGAAGAGAAAGTCCAGACCACAAACTGATTTTTTCAGACAGCGAAAGCTGGAGTGGTAAGCATAACCCAAAGGTCGGTGGTTCAAATCCACCCCCCGCAACCAATTTTATTCTTGCGATTATTTCCTTATGAGTTTCAAAAATTCTTCCATTACGCCATAATCTGAATTTGGGTTTCTGCCTGTTACAAGGTTCCTATCTACCACTACTTTCGATTCCCAGATTCTTCCCTTCACGTCCACATCGGCGCCGGCATAGCGTAAGGCTTCATCAGGGTAAAATAATGTCTGGCCACCCAGAAGGCCATCTGTTCCCCCAAGCTCCAGTATGATTTCTTCGCTGGCGCTGAAACTTGTCATTTTATAATTCGCGAATGGCCAATCGGAAGAAAGGGTTTTAAGTGCTTTTTTAAGCTCCTCTATTCTATCCCTGGATTGTTCCTCTAAAACCTTGTTTGAACTAAA
Source organism: Deltaproteobacteria bacterium RIFCSPHIGHO2_12_FULL_43_9 (assembly GCA_001798265.1). Classification (GTDB taxonomy): domain Bacteria; phylum Bdellovibrionota; class O2-12-FULL-43-9; order O2-12-FULL-43-9; family O2-12-FULL-43-9; genus O2-12-FULL-43-9. The sequence continues at coordinate 3,796 of MGRR01000063.1, read as the reverse complement.
TTCATGATATTGTCTGTGAAGTTTATAGAAAATAAGCTGAATTTTTATTGCAGTTATTGATCTGTTTTGAGTTTTTGCTCTCTCTTTTAATCGATCAACCTCTCTGCCGAGTGCTGCCATTTCCTGTGCAATTCTTTCATGCTCGGCCTTCCTCTCATCAGCGTATGTTTCCAGCTCATGAAGCTCTGTCAGGGCGTCTATAAAGGCCTGAGGGTTTTGTAGGGTTGCCAGCAGTGCGATTGTGCCGTGGCATATCAGTGCTATGGGGCGTTCAGATATATTAAAGGTTCCCAATAGCCGGCCAACCTCGTCATCCTTCAACAGATCTTCCATTGGTGCGTGCCCACCGGGGACAAAAACCCCCTTATACTGTGAGATTTCCTGGTCAGAGATGGTTGAGAGTTTTCTCAAGGCAACCGTTCCAATTCTATCCTCTCCGCATAGACCTAGTTTTTCACAAAGCGCGCGAATATCATTATATTCTTCCTCACTCGCAAACCATCTTGCATCGTCACTTAGCTGATCTAAAATCGCTGGATTCCCTTTTGGATTAGCAAATTCCAGCTCAAATCCTTCATCCAGCAGCCTTTTGACCGGTCTCATCAGCTCGCTTAGGAAAAAGCCTGTTTCGTGAACAACATCCTGCTGTAGTGTGATTTTATCCTCACTGGAAAGAATAATGAGAACCTTTCCTGAGGCAAATGATGTTTGTGGGCAGATTAAGACGAATAGCAGCGAAAATATAAACTTATTCATTGTTTTCCCTCGTATAAAAATAGACGGGTTAAAGTAGATGTATTATTGGCTAGTGGTCAAGGATAAATTAAATATTAATTATACAATTGTGTACTTTGAATCCCTATTCTCTGACAACCATGACAGAGCCCCAATTTTTAATTGATTCTTTTTCGTAACTATTCAGCAAACACGTCATCCCTGCGAAAGCAGGGATCCATTAGTGTAAGACGGGCTGGATTCCCGCTGGAGCCTGTACTCCGTGAAAACGGGGTACGGGAATGACAACTGAATAGTTGCTCTTTTTCTTCATATGTCGGGGCTTCATTTTTTTAAACTAGAAACTGAGACTTGAATATTAGCAAAAAATAGTACTTAATACCCCTATGCCAGTAATTGAAATAAAAGCACTTCCCCAAAAAGAGTGGATTTCTGTTCCAAATGTCCTGAAAAAGCTATCTGCTAAGGTATCTCAGGTGATGGGAGAAGAGCCAAAGCATGTTTGGGCTTCATGGGAGTCGATAAAGCCGGAGCATTATGTCGAAGATAATCATGAAACTCCACTGCAGCCCGCAGGGACGCATCCACCAATTGTAAAGATTCTTGCATTTGAGGGGAGACCGCAGGAGCTGGTTGAGAAATTGATGTCTGCGGTTGCAGAGTTTTTGGTTAAAGAATTAGAGCTGGATCCAGGAAATGTTTTTATTATCTATCAGGAACTTCGTTCTGGGCATGTTTTTGATGGTGGACAGGTAGTAAAGAAATCCCTGTAGGGTTTATGCATCATAGGTGAGAATATGACCAATAAAAAAATGTTAAAACTAGTGATTCTACTCCAGATCTTCATTGTGGGTTATTCACTGCAATCTTACGCAACTGATAGCGCCAGGGTTCAATTCGGAGATTTAAATATTGTTCCCGGGGAGAGTGTGTCGGATGTGGTGGTTCTGTTCGGGGATTTAACGATTGAGGGGAATATTGAAAAAAATGCTGTTGTAATATTTGGTGACATGGATTTGAGGCAGGGTGGAAAGGTTCATAAAGACGCGGTTGTGTTTGGAGGTAATATAACCTTCATATCCCCAGAGCAGATTGCGGAAGATAAGGTTGAATTGTCACTAGGCAGCATAAAACCTAGAGATATTTTTATGGGATTTTTAAGTCTGGCAATATTAAAATCTCTGGCAGCTCTGGTTTCTAAAATATTTTTCTTTATCACATCAATTTTACTTGCCTTTATTTTTACCAGGCCGTTGATGGCTGTTGGTTCAGCACTCTCGTCTGCTCCATGGAAATGTGGCTTGATCGGTATTTTGTTCTGGTTTTGCCTGCCGGCCGCAATCCTGCTTTTAATATTAACAATTATTGGAATATTTCTAATGCCTCTTATAATTCCTTTTATATTTATTATAGTAATCTTCTCCTTTGCATCCATAGCGGCGCTAATTGGAGCGCAGATAAAATTAAAGAATGCCTCTCCCGCGATGCAGATAATATTAGGAGCATTAATTATTTTTCTTCTATCACTCATACCATTCGCGTATTACTTTGTATTTTTGATTACAGTCGTGATGGGGACCGGTGCGATCCTGTTTTCTAAATTTGGTACGAAAAAGCCAAGGTTTCTGGGTTAAAACAAGTGAATTTTTTCGTTAAAATTTTAATCTCCGCCCTTATAATTAGTTTCGCAACCTCCCTGTCTCACAACAGGCCCAAATTGGCGGGATTTATAATAGCCTTACCACTTATAAGCCTAATTGCGGTGCTGCTTTCATATCTGGAATTCAAGGATACAACCTCGAGTATTAAGTTTGCCCGAAGCATTTTCTACGCGGTTCCAATAACCCTGCTCTTTTTCGTGCCATTTCTTCTGGCGGATAGATTCAAATTAACATTCTGGAGCAGTTATATAATGGGATTGGTCCTGTTAGTGATAGGATATTTTATCCACAGGCTGATGCCGAGTTAATCTACGTCATTGCGAGGCGAACCACTCGTCATCCTGAGCGGGGCGAAGGATCTCTGCGCGAGATTGCTTCGCTTCGCTCGCAATGACGGAAAGTGTGCTTGCAATGACGCAAGTGTTGCCTAACAACCCTCTTTGGATTATAGAATCTTTGTTTCTCCTTTCTTAAATTGTGTGGGTTTTGTTCACAGAGACGGTGCAAAACATGTCAAATAAAATCGATGATTTTTGTATCAATATCGCGACCGTAAATGGCACAGGGTCGCAGTCTGCGAATAATATTTTGGCGAAGACATTTTGTTCTCTTGGTGTGCCGATTGCGCCGAAGAATATTTTCCCATCAAACATTCAGGGACAGCCGGGGTGGTATAGGATCAGGGTATCTTCAAGAGGGTATAGGTGCGCAAAAGATGGGGTGGATGTTGCGGTATTGTTAAATGCTGTTACTGCCTTGGAGGATTTAAAACAGGTAAGGGATGGTGGGTTTGTTATTTATGATTCGGATGAGGTGAACGTACCTACAGATGAAGGGAAAAGGTTGGTTGTTTGTGGAATTCCGATGACGAGTATGGCAGCGGAGAGGTTTAAAAATGCTCGTTTAAGGCAGCTTTTGAAAAATATGATTTATGTTGGGGCGTTGTGTGAGGTATTAGGGGTTGATGGTAAGGTTTTGGATGAGATTATAGCTAAACAGTTTTCCAACAAGCCAGAGGTTCTTGATTTAAATAATTCCGCGATTTTTTCGGGTAGAGATTGGATTAAAAATCATCCAATAGAAATTCCTTTTGTTTTGACGCCGAATAATGTTGTTAAGGAGAGGTTTTTGATTGAGGGGAATGAGGGTGTTGCGTGGGGAGCTCTTTATGGTGGGTGTACTTTATTCTCCTGGTATCCAATTACACCTGCCAGTGGCGTAGGGGACACGATTAATACAATTTTTCCAAAGCATAGGGTCGATCCGGAAACAGGGAAAAACCGTTATGCAGTAGTTCAGGCCGAGGATGAACTTGCGGCAATTGGCATGGCCTTTGGTGCCGGTTGGGCGGGGGCTCGCGCAATGACCGCGACATCTGGCCCGGGGATTTCTCTGATGGC
>MGRR01000062.1:11226-11579 GCA_001798265.1 Deltaproteobacteria bacterium RIFCSPHIGHO2_12_FULL_43_9 | reverse complement strand
CACTTTCCACGTATGCCAGGCAATTTTTGGAGAGGATGAAGAGGCCGGACTTCGACAGAATGGACAATGTCCAGCCGACAATTGCCCTGGAGCAGAGAAATCCGATTAAAACATCGAGGTCAACCGTAGGTACGGTAACGGAGATTTATGATTATTTGCGGCTTCTTTACGCGAAGATTGGAAAAACATTTTGTCCGGACTGCGATACGGAGGTTAAGCGGGATACCGTAAAAGATGCGGTTGATATAATTTTGAAGGGGTTTCTTACCCAGGAAATTTATATAACATTTCCAAAAGAGTATTCGAAAAACAGATCAGGTTTTCTTCGTCTGTTAGGGAGTGCCGGTTTAGGT
>MGRR01000062.1:7455-11213 GCA_001798265.1 Deltaproteobacteria bacterium RIFCSPHIGHO2_12_FULL_43_9 | reverse complement strand
GAGGCAGAGAACGGGATATTGTAAATGATCCGCCGGAGGAATTCCCGCCGATAGTAGAAATTATCGTCGACAAATTAATTCCATCCCCCGATGACAGGGTCAGATTAAGTGAGGCAATTGAAAACTGCTATAATTTTAGTGGTGGAGAGGCACACCTGTTTGTTGCAGTGGAGAATAAAAAGACCAAGTTTAATCAGCACTTTTGTTGTACTGGATGTGGCAGAAAATTTTTAGACCCAACCCCGTTTTTGTTTTCATTTAACTCTCCATTTGGTGCGTGTCCTGAATGTAAGGGGTTTGGAAACATTTTGCGCCTGGATGAATTGCTGGTGGTTCCTAATCAGGAACTTTCATTACAGGAAGGAGCCATCGAACCATTTACCAAACCGAGCCTTAGAAGATACGGTGTAAAGCTTCTAGAGTTTGCAAAACGCGAAAGGATCCCACTCTCGGTTTCCTATAAAGAGCTGAGTGTGAAGCAACGACATCTGATCTGGCATGGCGCTGGCAAGGACAAGGGGATTATTGGATATTTTAACAGGTTGGAGAGGAAGAAATATAAGATTCAGGTCAGGGTCCTTTTAAGCCGGTATAAGAGTCCGTTTGTATGTGAATCCTGTAGGGGGGGGAGGTTAAAAAAAGAGGCTAACTGGGTTAAAATTGCAAGGCTATCTATTCCTGAAATTGTCAAAAAGGATGTTGATGAGCTTATCCGGTTTTTGGAATCTCTTGATATAAGAAAACAAGAGAGGGAGATTGCAAAAGATATATTAAAAGAGGTCCTCTCCCGCTTGAATTTCCTAAAAGATGTCGGGCTCAGTTACTTGACGATTGACCGGGCTTCAAAAACGCTCTCCGGTGGTGAGGCACAGCGAATCATGCTTGCAAGTCAGCTCGGCTCAAGGCTCTTTCGTACCACATATGTGCTTGATGAACCGAGTATTGGTCTTCATCCCCGCGATAATGATCGTCTGCTTAAGATACTTCAGCGGCTAAGGGATCTGAGGAATAGCGTAATCGTCGTGGAGCATGATGCGGCATTTATTACAGGTGCTGAATATGTGGTCGAACTTGGACCAGAATCTGGAGCCCGCGGTGGGGAGGTTTTGTTTGCCGGAGAAATATCAAAATTTCTAAAAACCGATACCCAAACCGCAAAATATATCCGGGGGGATTTAAAGGTAGAGAGGATTAGTGAAAGAAGGCTTGTTACGCGTGGAAAACCTACCAAATTTCTATCTATTATTGGAGCACGTGCGAATAATCTGAAAAATATTAATATTAATATTCCATTGGAACGCCTGGTTTGTATAACCGGGGTTTCGGGTTCAGGTAAAAGTACATTAATTACAGAGACAATTTATCCCGCATTATCAAGGCTCTATCATGGTGGTACAAAACCTATTGGTCCATTTGAAGATCTAAAAGGATTTAGCAATTTAACGGGGGTTGTTTTGCTCGACCAGGACCCAATTGGTAAAAGTCCAAGATCGAATCCAGTTACGTTTATAAAGGCCTTTGATCAAATCAGAATCCTTTTTTCTGAGCTGCCTGAGTCACGGGCAAAGGGTCTCACGCCGGGCTCCTTTTCTTTTAATGTTGCCGGGGGGAGGTGCGATGTTTGCGAGGGTGAGGGTTATGTAAAGGTTGAGATGTACTTTATGGCAGATCTCTATCTGCTCTGTGATGAGTGTAAAGGAAGGAGATATAAAAAGGAGATATTGGATGTAACCTTCAAGGGAAAATCAATTGCGGATATTCTAGAAATGACATTTGCAGAAAGCATAGGGTTTTTCCAACACCAGAAATCCATCACGGATCCGTTCCAGATGATGTGCGATGTCGGGCTCGGTTATTTAAGGCTTGGACAGCCGGCAAATACACTCTCTGGAGGAGAGGCTCAGCGCCTGAAGATAGCAAGAGAGCTTCTCTCAACCAGCAAAAAGAAGCAGCTCTATCTCCTTGATGAACCTACTACAGGGCTTCATCCGCACGACGTATCGGTTCTTTTGGGCGTGCTTGAGGGTTTGGTTGATAATGGTCATTCCGTTGTTGTTATTGAACACAACGTAGATTTGATAAAATCTGCCGACTGGGTAATCGATTTAGGGCCTGAGGGGGGTGATAATGGGGGAAGGGTAATTGCCGAGGGGGCACCAGAGGCCATATCCGGGGTTAAAAACAGCTATACCGGGAGGTATATCGCCAGGGCTACATAACGCTATCAAGATACTTTACATCAGTGCGTGAATTATCTACACACGCCATACATATAACGATCGGTAATTACTGGGTTATTTAAAGCGTGCAATATATTTTACGCAAATAAAACGGCGCACAGGACATGTAAAAAATATGATCATTTATCGTTGACTTTATGTACAGTTAATTTATAATGAGTGTATCTTTTTAATACACTCCACATAATATGGCAGTTAGCTCCCGTTAGCTTCTTTTTAATGCCATTAGAGAAATTTTGGGGGAAGCTTGTATGCTAAACTGGGACGAGTTTGAACACATCCACGTTATTCGGAAATTAAAACAAATCCTCGGTCGCTGGTGGAATGCCCAGGTCTTCTTTGCTGATGACCGTGGAAACCTTCGCGCCATGAACACGGAGCAGGAATATAAAAATGTGCTTATTAATCATGTTTTGCATAAGGACAAAGGGATTCTCTCTTTGACCGAGTTTGCAAAAAAGTCTGTGGACAAATTAAGAGACGGTGGAGAGAAGATTTTAGTTACCAAATGGGATCAGGGTGGAAACGCGGTTGTGGTTCCAATCAATATTCATGATGAATTTTTGGGTGTTGTTATAGCAACTGCTTTTTACAAAGAGGGATTTACTGCCGAGCAGAAAGACGCCCTCAGAGAATCCTTGCAGGAATTAGGGCTCTATGCGGCGGACATAACCTCATCCCTGGGCAACATGAGAACCGTGAAAGAGGAAGAGATGGGGCATTTTTCTGAATTGGTTGATCTGGTTGCGCAGGAGATCATAACCCTTCATACGGAAATAAGTGCCAGGGAAGAGAGGATAAGTGTATTAAATAAAGAATTAGGTACTCGTTACAAATACGACGCTATGATCGGTAAATGTAAACCGATGCAGGAGCTTTATGTACTTCTCGATAAACTAAAAAATTCTGAAAGCACTGTTTTAATTACGGGGGAGAATGGTACCGGTAAGGAGCTTATCGCCAAAGCGCTTCATTACAATTCTCTAAGAAAAGATAAGGTTTTTGTCACACAGAACTGCTCCGCTTTTAACGAAAATCTTCTCGATTCGGAGCTCTTTGGTCACGTAAAAGGTTCATTCACCGGCGCGGTCAGGGATAAACGCGGTCTATTTGATGTCGCTGACAACGGGAGCTTCTTTCTCGATGAAATTGGAGACATGTCGCAGGCAATGCAGGTAAAACTCCTTCGCGTTCTTCAGGAGGGGACATTTCTCCCGGTTGGTGGCATTGAACCTAAAGAGGTTGATGTAAGGGTTATTGCCGCTACAAATAAGGATTTAAAAGAGCTGGTAGAGCGCGGGGACTTCAGAGAAGATTTATATTACCGCATTAACGTTATTAACATCCATGTTCCGCCACTCAGGGAACGTAAGGAAGATATTCCGATCCTGATAGAGCACTTCCTTGAAAAGGCGCAAAAGGCCACAAGCAAGAAAAAGATCATGTCCAAAAGGGCATTGGAGAAACTATTGGATTATAACTGGCCAGGTAACGTTAGAGAGCTTGAAAACGAGATAG
>MGRR01000062.1:3752-7445 GCA_001798265.1 Deltaproteobacteria bacterium RIFCSPHIGHO2_12_FULL_43_9 | reverse complement strand
CGTTCTTGCTGGTGAAGAGGTCAAGGTTACACCCGATATGCTCTCTGGAAAGGTCAGAAACTTCGGAGAAAAGGGAAAGATTCAGGGTCTCAGAGTCCAGGGACAACTAAAAGATGCCCTTGAAGAGCTTGAGAGAGAGATGATTCGCGAGGGGCTCAAGAGAACCGGCTGGAATAAATCCAAACTTGCAAAAGAGCTTGGAATAAGCAGGGCCGGGTTAATCATGAAGGTTGAAAAATATGGGCTCGACAAGCGAAAATTGAAAAGACCGTAGTCAAATTAGATTGCATCTTAAACAGGTTAGAAAATCTCAAATATTTAAGCGAACTTAAATCGATTAAGAAATCTTTGTTCATACGAATCTGCTCAACTTCTTTACGCAATTACGCTACATGCCTTAAAATGGTCCGTAGCGTTTTTCTCTTGTAAAATCAGCAAGTTATAAACATTATATCAATTTGGCATAATGCTTGCCTTACAAAACAAGAAATTCCCCTTAATCATTGTGAGAGAAACTTCCCCCATCTTATGAATAGAGATCAATGTCTGAAGGAATAGAGTCTCTTCTGAATCGTATTTCCCGGCTTGTTTTACTCAGGTGGAACGTATCCCTCTCATTTTTATCTGACATGGAGGCCAACGACAGATATAAATTTCCCTTCGAATCAACTCCATCAACAGCCCCGCTTATTAATATGAGGGAACCTCAGGGGATAAGTGTAATTCCAATTTATCAACATAATCTCCTGATGGGTGCAATGCAGATCCCGAGTGACGCCATTACGCATGACGACATTCTCGAGATTTCAGAATTAACAGAGACAATGATCAGTCAAAGCCTGTTATTACAGGAAGAATTACAGGGTACAGAAAGAGCCCTAAATCAGTTGGCAATAGAAAAAGAAAAGGTTTTTAACTATGGCCCACTTATCACCCGCAACAAAGACCTATACAAAACATGGCAAGCCTTGGATGAACATCTAGACTCCATGGCACCAATTTTAATTTGTGGAGAAAGGGGTGTAGGTAAAAAAACGCTTGCGCGAATTTTTGCAGAAAAAAACAGGATCAAGGATATCGAGATTATTATCCTTCCAGTATCTGACGCTCTTTCAGCTAAAAAGCAGGAGGAGATAGCCTCTATTTTATTTCATCAGAAGTTAAATCCGGCAGAAGGACCAAGGATTATAGCCATTGCGGATTTTGATTATCCAACATTGGCAAAACAGGGTTGGTTAAAACCCGCCCTGTTAAAAAGACTAAATCAGATTGTTATAACCTTAGCGCCTTTAAGAAAGAGACGAGAGGATTTAGTTCTTTTGATGGAGCATAGATTTGAAATGTCCTCGGATCGAAGACTCTCCATCAAGGATTGTACTTCCCAGACAATTTCTGCTCTTTGTGAATATGATTGGCCCGGGAACATACAAGAACTATTTGATGTAATCGATGGTTTTATAGAAAACTACGACGAAACCAGGATATCAGCTGATCTTCTCCCCCCATCAATAATCGGCAGAGGAAAGATAGAGGCCCTGAAAAAGGCAAAAGAGACAAGAAGCCTCCCTGAAGCAATAACAGTTTTGGAGAAAGAGCTTATACGGGAGAGCCTTCAGACAGCCAACTGGAACAAATCCCTTGTGTCCAAGCAATTGGGAATCAGCCGCTCAAACTTAATTCGGAAGGTTGAAAAATATCACCTGACACCCTAAGAAGAGGTTCTCTCTATATAATCAGCAATAATCTGTTTCGATTCTGCATCAATCTTCTGAAATTCAATGCCTAACCCGGCAAACTCCTTGCCAGCTCGTTGCGTGGTCGATTTCCAGACAACTTTTCCATTAACTTTTATTATTTTTTTGTAATTCGGAAGGGAAAAATGAAGCTCAAGCATTGTTCCGATTTCAAAATTGGAATCTGTAACAATAAAAATACCATTAGTGCTTAGGTTTTCACTGTAGTCTGTGGAAAATTCCTTCTCAGAATCAACAGGCTTAAAAACAATCCTTGTTTTCAATAAAACCCTGGTATGTTTTCTTCGTTCAGGAGTTGTTGGCATAATCAAGGGTTCCTATCATACACATTTTGGGGTGTCTATTCTGACATAAAAGGGTAAGGGAATCTGAGGCCACTAGACCCAAGGTTGTGTTCAAGAAGCCTAAGTGTGCCATTAAATCTCCGCTGCTCTTTTTTCTTCTCATTGATGTCTTTAATTTTATTAATCTTAGTCTTCCATCCAGATAGATCGGTTTGTACTTCTGTTTTCCAGGTGGTGTCGTCATAAGGTTGTGTGTTTCCATTTCTATAATTTACAATAAATGACAAAAGCCTTGAGTAATAGTCATTGGGGGTTTTTGGTGCTCTTAGTTTTTTTGTTTTTGCCTTCTTTTCCTTTTCCTGCCGTGCTGGAGGCGAAGAATCAGTGGCTTCATCTCCTTGTGGTGACGCTGTTTCAGGAGGAGTCGAGGGTGGTGTCCTTACCGTGGTATGTTTTCGTTGTTTCCCCCCCTTTTTCGATGCTACAGACGAAGGAGCAGCAGATTCATTGCTTTTTGCTGGCGTTGTTACAGAAGGAGGCGTGGGTAGTGTTTCTGTTGTAGTTTGTTCTTTTGACTTTTTTACTTTTTCAGGTTGGGGAGGCGCTGGAGTGTACTTAGCATCTGCTCTTCTTGAGGTGGCTATTTCTTCTGGTGAAGGCGGCGGGGTATAAGAATCATCGGCGGAGGATCCAGTGCCTCTTGCTGGTGGTGCCTCAGAAGGAGTCGTAATTGGTATTTCTGCTGGAAGAGATGGTGGTGGTAGTACTGCTGCCGCCGGTGCTTCCGCTGCAGGTGCGACAGGTGGTGATGGTACTGCGGGAGGTGTTCCTCCAGACGATGGTGGTTGCGGAGAAGATGGTTCTGTAGTTGTTGGTGCTGCTATGGAAGGAGCCGTAGTTGGCGTTTCTGCCTGAGGAGGCGGTGGAATTGATTCTGTAGTTACCACTGGTGCTGTTACGAGAGGAGGAGGAGTCGTGGCTGCTAGCTCTTCCGGCGATGGCGGTGGGGTATAGGGATCAACGAGTTCATTAAATTTTTTATTCAGTTTTGCTTTGTCACTTTCAATCCCATCTTCCATGGCTTTGTATTGCATATAAAGTTCGTAATCTTTTTTAAAACTTGGATGATCCTTGTTCGGTTTTATGAATTTTTCAAAATATTCTTCGGTGATCGGATTTGCGCATTTATTAGGAGGAGTTACACCTTTACACGGTCTATTTTTATACCAGAACTCTTCTTTCTCGCGAACCTTGTCCAGCAGCGCTTTACTTTCGTTGATTAATCCAAGCTCATCCTTTTTGTTATAAAATTCCAATGTAGGTTGAAGTTCACCTAACACCCGTTTGTATCTTTCGCCAAGCAATAATCCATCTATGCCTACAGTATTCATAGCGTCAAACCAGATTTTAAATGCCTCTGAAACCAATGCGGAGTGATGATTGTTTTTGATTTCATCGGGGGCGCCAATTTTTGTACAGTTTATGAGCCTGTCAACAATAAATTCTGCTTCAGTTAAAAATCCACTATCAAATGAGGAACTCGGATTATTTTTTGGTTTTTTTGCATAATTGCTTTTAAGCTTTTCAAAATCCTGCTGTACTTTTATTAAGATGGGGTTGTTATATGGGTTACTTGAATAATTGAATCCTCCGCC
>MGRR01000062.1:0-3731 GCA_001798265.1 Deltaproteobacteria bacterium RIFCSPHIGHO2_12_FULL_43_9 | reverse complement strand
TGTTATCATCCGCAAATGAGGTTCCATTTATGGAAATCAGAGCGATTAGTGCTAAAAAGAGACTATATGCTAACCGTGCCATTTGGCCTCCCGAGTGTAGGTATGAAAGAGGTGCAAGCGGTATGCCTCGGAGGTTCTGTAATTCCCTTGTGTTTATAACTAATTAGAGGTGTCTAAATTTCTGGACATATGTATTCCGAGTAAAGCTTTAAACAGGTGGAAAGTAGTTAGATATCGGGATTGCTTCGCTTCGCTCGCAATGACGATCTCGTCATCCCGAGGCAAAGCCGAGGGATCTGATTGCCCCCACTGTAATTGACAAGGGATAACAAGGTGTTACAGTCTTTTTGCACCTTCTGGAGAGAAAGATGTCTATAGAAGATCGCATTCGTGAGCTTGAGGCCAAGAACAAAGAGGCTGAGGCTTGTGGTGGCAAAGAGCGGGTTGAAAAGCAACATGCCGCGGGTAAGCTCACGGCCAGGGAGAGGATTTTAAAGCTTCTGGATCATGGTTCTTTTGTTGAAATAGATAAATTTGTAGTCCACAGGTGTCACGATTTCGATCTGGATAAACAAAAATATTTGGGTGATGGGGTTATTACCGGTTATGGGACAATCGATGGGAGGCTGGTCTTTATCTTTTCCCAGGATTTTACGGTTTTTGGCGGCTCTTTATCGGGAGCATACGCGAAGAAGATTTGTAAGGTGATGGATCTTGCCCTGAAAAACGGTGCACCGGTAATTGGTTTAAATGATTCTGGTGGTGCGAGGATTCAGGAGGGGGTTGAGTCTTTGGGGGGCTACGCGGATATATTTCTGCGAAACACGTTGGCATCCGGTGTTGTGCCGCAGATCTCCGCGATCATGGGTCCCTGTGCTGGTGGCGCTGTCTACTCTCCTGCGATTACAGATTTTATTTTAATGGTTAAGGATACAAGCTACATGTTTGTAACGGGTCCTGAGGTAATTAAAACAGTTACGATGGAGGAGGTAACAAAAGAAAAACTTGGTGGAGCAATGACCCATAACCAGGTTAGTGGGGTTGCGCATCTGGCCGCCGAGAACGAAGAGAACTGTTTGGTGATGATTAGAGAGCTTTTATCTTTTTTGCCGCAGAATAATCTGGATGACGTGCCAGAGAGGAAAACGGAGGATTCACCCAAGAGGATTGATCCAAAATTAAATAATTTTATTCCCGACAATCCAAAGAAACCATATGACATAAAACATATTATAGAATCGGTTGTCGATGATAATTATTTCTTTGAAATACAGAGCCATTATGCGACAAATATCATTGTGGGCTTTGGAAGATTTTATGGGAAATCGTGTGGAATAGTCGCGAATCAACCTGCGATTCTCGCGGGATGTCTGGATATTAATGCAAGTTTAAAGGCGGCCAGGTTTGTAAGATTTTGCGACGCGTTTAATATTCCAATAATTACCTTTGTCGATGTTCCGGGATTTCTTCCGGGCACTGATCAGGAGTATGGCGGAATTATCAAGCATGGCGCGAAGCTTTTATACGCGTTCGCGGAGGCAACCGTTCCTAAAATCACAATAGTTACAAGAAAGGCCTATGGTGGGGCGTACGATGTTATGTCTTCGAAACATCTCAGGGGGGATGCGAATTTTGCCTTTCCTACGGCCGAGATCGCGGTGATGGGACCAGAAGGGGCGGTGCAGATAATACATAAAGCTGCATTGGGTAAGGCCGCTGATCCTGAAGCCCTAAAGGACACATTGGTTGATCAATATCGAAAAACATTCGCGAATCCTTATAAGGCGGCCGAACTAGGGTTCATCGATGAGATCATTAAACCCGAAGATACAAGGGCCAAAATTATTCAGTCACTAGAGATGTTGAGAGGGAAAAGGGACACAAATCCTCCGAAGAAACATGGGAATATACCTTTGTAGAATGGGGATTGCTTCGTCGACCCTTCGGGCCTCCTCGCAATGACGTTTTCGTCATTCCGAGGAGCCAAAGGCGACGAAGGAATCTCTTCGCAATGACGTTTTCGTCATTCCGAGGGAGCCAAGGGCGACGAAGGAATCTCTTTGTAATAACGGAAACAAAATGTTCAAAAAAGTTTTGATAGCAAATCGTGGGGAAATAGCCGTACGGGTTATTCGCGCGTGCCGAGATTTAGGGATAAAAAGTGTTGCGATTTATAGCGAGGCTGACCGCAACTCTCTACATGTGCAGCTGGCAGACTTTGCATATTGCGCCGGGCCTGCTCCCTCATCTGAAAGTTATTTGAATCAGAGAAGAATCCTTGATTTGGCAATTGCCTCCGGAGCAGAGGCTATCCACCCCGGCTATGGATTTTTATCTGAGAACAGCAAGTTCGCGAAGGAGTGCGAAAAATCCGGGATTGTTTTCATTGGACCAAGGTCCGACGCGCTTCAACTTATGGGTGATAAACTGACCTCTCGTAAGACCATGATGGACAACGGGGTTCCTGTTGTTCCGGGAACGGATAAGGCAATTACCTCTTTAGATGATGCGAAAAAATTCGCGGCCCAATATGGATATCCAATTTTGGTAAAGGCATCAGCCGGTGGTGGCGGAAAGGGTATGAGGCTTGTTGAAAGTGAAAAATCGCTGGCATCAGCCATAGAGGGGGCTCGAAGGGAATCTGAGAAGGCTTTTGGAAACAGTGATGTTTATCTGGAGAAATATCTGGAAGAACCGCATCACATTGAGTTTCAGATTTTTGGGGATTCTCACGGAAATATTGTTCATCTCTATGAGCGTGAATGTTCGATGCAGCGTAGACATCAGAAGGTTTTGGAGGAATCCCCATCGCCGATAATGACAGGTGAACTGAGAAAAAAGATGGGGGACGTGGCGGTGCGCGCTGCAAAGGCTGTTAATTATACGAACGCCGGAACAATTGAATTTTTGGTTGATAAGCAGAGAAATTTTTATTTTCTGGAAATGAACACACGATTACAGGTAGAACATCCCATTACGGAACTTGTTACGGATATTGACATTGTAAAGTTACAGTTGGCTGTAGCGCATGGCGAAGCGATTCCATTCTCTCAAAGTGCTATTAAACAATTGGGCCATGCGATTGAGTGTAGGATATATGCCGAGGATCCTGAAAATGATTTCTTGCCATGCCCGGGGTTGATAAAGGAATTTAGCTTACCTTCAGGTCCGGGTATCAGGAACGATGAGGCGGCATATTCAGGTTATGAAGTCCCAATTCATTACGATCCAATGATTGCGAAGCTCTCCTGTTGGGGTGAATCGAGGATGGCCGCGATCGGCACCATGCAGAGGGCTCTGAATGAATATACAATTCTTGGAATCAAAAGCTCTCTCCCATTCCATAGAGCGTTGGTAAGGCACCCAAAATTTTTAAAAGGGGATTACACAACTAATTTTTTAAATGAAGCGCTTCCGGAATTGAGTAGTGAATTTCAGGCAGAGATAAAAGATCGTGATTTTGAAGAGGCGCTGCTTGTTGCCGCGGGCATTGAGGCTTTTCGTAAAGAGGCTATCGGGCGGGAAAGGCCACAGGGGAGGGTAAGTGCCAGAAGGGTGTGGATTCAAACCGGACGACAGGAGAGTTTGCGAAGACTATGAACTTTGAGGCGACGGTTGCAGGAAAAACAAGGGTGTTACATGTACGCGAGGAGGATGGACACTATGTTGTGGCAATTGATGATGGCAAACCGATCCATGCCGATTTTGTAAAGCTTGCAAGCGGGTATAAT
>MGRR01000061.1:7931-10153 GCA_001798265.1 Deltaproteobacteria bacterium RIFCSPHIGHO2_12_FULL_43_9 | reverse complement strand
CTGTGGTTTAATACTTGCCGGCACGATAAGCTCACTTATGTTTACTCCATTGCAATTAATGCAACAGATCGGGTTTGCTGTCGCCACCGGACTTCTGCTGGTAACATTTATAGTTGTTACCATTCTTGTTCCATCAATAGCCCTGTTAACAGAGCAGTGGAGGGAGAGACATGCCGCGAAGGTTATTGAGGAGAGAAAAAACTGCCTACCTGATTAGGTAATTCAGATATTTTGCTTCAAAACCTCTTGGTTCAATCTGGAGCGCTCTCCACCCAAGTTGATCCTGGCAAACATTTCCCTCAACAAGCATCGTAAGCTGGTCGTGCGTAACAGGGAGAAAAGCGAATCTATCCAGCGCCTTAACAATTGGTTTTATTAATCTTAATGGAATAGAAAAGGTCTTAACCCTCTCTTTTCCCAATGCTTTGCCGATTTCATTTAGAAATTCAATATATGTCAATATTCTGGGTCCGCATAACTGAAATGTTTTTCCAATTGTTCCATTAAAATCAAGGCTGCGTGAGAATGCCAAGGCTACATCCTCCACGGCAACAGGTTGAAGCTGGTATTTTCCATTGCCAAACACCGGAACTACAGGCATTTTTTTAATAATCTCCGCCATCTGCGTTGTTATTTCTGTGTTTAAAAATGGATCTCCAAAAATCACCGAGGGTCTGAATATTGTCCAATCGAGGTTTGAAGCCTTTAAATACTCCTCCGCGGCCCATTTTGTTGTTTGATATGGCGTCCTTCCATGAAGGTTGGCTCCATTGGCACTCATATGCAGGAATCTTTTAATGCCAACCCTTCGTGCCGCGTCTACCACATGCCTAGTTGCATCGTAATGAAGAGCATGAAATGTTACCCCCTTCGAAGGATACTCTCGTATTATACCTACGAGGTGTATTATCGCGTCACACCCCTCCATGGCTTTTGGCAATGTCTTTGGCTCAAGAACATCACCATAAACTACTTCAGCGGAGGTGACTGAAAGCTTAGGCTTGCTACCCTCGCGAACTAATACCCGTAACAGATCCCCTTTTTCATTGAATGTTTTCAGTATATAACTGCCAACAAAGCCCGTGCCACCGGTAACAAAAATTTTCATCCTTGGTGCCTCCATTTTGAACCTGGTATGGATCCCGCTGGCGATCCAGTATCAAAAATAGTATAGAGGATATATGAATAAAGTTTTAGAGTTTTTGAAAGAGAATCAGGATATTTTCATAAAGGAGATATCAGAATTCATTTCTATTCCAAGCGTTTCGGCTAATCCTGAAAGAAAAGGGGATGTTAGAGGATGCGCTGAATTTTTAATCAGTAATTTAAAATCCATTGGGATGGAAAATGTTAAGTTGTTTGAGACCCCAGGAAATCCGATTTGTTATGCCGATTGGCTACATGCGCCCAATGCGCCAACAGTTCTAATCTATGGTCATTATGATGTTCAGCCTGAGGATCCCATTGAGCTGTGGAATCATCCACCTTTTAAAGGGACTGTAATCGGAGATGAACTCTTTGGTCGTGGTGCGACCGATGACAAGGGTCAACTCTGGATTCACGTGAAGGCTGTTGAAGCATATCTAAAAAATGGGAATAAGCTTCCGGTAAATATTAAATTTATTCTTGAGGGTGAAGAGGAGATCGGAAGCCATAATTTAGAGCCATTTGTTGAGGAACATCGTGATCTCCTTAAGGCAGATGTCCTTTTGGTTTCTGATACTGCGTGGTTTGCAAGGGGGGTACCATCAATTGTTTATGGTGTTCGGGGACTGGCATATATTCAGGTAGATGTTACCGGGCCAAAACAAGACCTTCATTCCGGAAGATTTGGTGGGGCGGTCGTTAATCCTATTAATGCGCTGGCCGAGATTATCTCGAGGTTAAAAGACGAGAATGGGCGCATAACGATCCCTCGATTTTACGATGATGTGGCCGACCTCTCCCACGCTGAAAAAAAGCAAATTACGATGCTTCCCTTTAATGAAAATGGATTTAAGGAATATGTTGGGACTGATTATTTGAGTGGCGAAAAAGGGTTTTCAACACTGGAGAGGCTCTCTGTCAGGCCGACCTTGGATGTTTGCGGAATCTGGGGTGGTTTCCAGGAGCAGGGGACGAAGACCGTTCTTCCGTCAAAGGCTGGTGCGAAAATCAGTATGCGATTGGTGCCAAATCAGAATCCCCATAAAATTGGGGAGATGGCTAAAGAGTACATAATT
>MGRR01000061.1:3269-7882 GCA_001798265.1 Deltaproteobacteria bacterium RIFCSPHIGHO2_12_FULL_43_9 | reverse complement strand
TGCTTCCGGGCGTTGTCCCAATAGACTCACCTGCAATGAAGGCTGCCGCTGAAGCACTTAAAGAGGCCAGTGGTAAAACACCACTGTTTCAGAGGGAGGGGGGATCTATCCCCGTTGCCGCAGATTTCAAGAGGATTTTGGGTTTAGATACTGTTTTTATGGGCTTTGGCCTGCCAGACGAAAACGCGCATTCCCCGAATGAAAAACTGAATCTAAATAACTTTTTCATCGGCCTTAAAGCCTCAGCAATCTTCTTTGAAAAATTTGGAAAGCTTCAAAATGGCTGAGACCGTAAAAGGGAGACTATATAAAATCAGGGAAGAGATTAATGCGGCATGTAAGAGAGCCGGGAGAGATCCATCTTCAGTAAAGATTCTTGGGGCATCAAAGTTTCAACCAATTGCGGTCATGCTTGAGGCATATGAGGCTGGTTTAAGGTGTTTTGGCGAGAACAGGGCCCAGGAGTTAATAGAGAAGAGAGAAAAACTTCCCCCGGATATTGAGTGGCATTTCATTGGGACCTTACAGCGCAGGAAGGTTTCAAAGATCGTTCCATTTGTTTCCTGCATCCATAGTCTCGATTCCAGGGAGCTGGCTGTTGAAATTAATAAGGTAGCGCTTGAGACAAAGAAAAGGGTAAATTGCCTGATTGAAATAAACATCGACAAAGAGGAATCAAAGGGTGGAATAGATCCTGAAGCGCTTGGCCCGTTTTTGGAATTCGTGCGATCCTTCAATGGAATCCAGGTGCAGGGTCTTATGTCTATCCCTGCTCCAATGAATCCCGGGAGGGATTCATTTAGAAAGCTAAAATTACTGTCTGGGCTTGTGAAAGAGAAACTTGATATTTCACATATTGAACTTTCCATGGGGATGAGTCACGATTTTATTGAGGCCGTTGAAGAGGGTTCAACCATAGTTCGAATAGGGGAAGCTTTATTTGGTCCCAGAAAGAGATGAGGAATAATCAATGGAATTCATCGCCAATTTATTTTATGGGATATTAATACTTCTGGATATTGCTCTTTGGGTTTTTATGCTCATCGTTGCAATCAATGGTGTAATGACATTTATGACCCTAAATCCGGAAAGCAAGTTTGTAAAATTCATTCATAGATTATCCAACCCGACCTTGGAATGGGTAAAGATAAAATGTCCTAAGCTTCACCATGATAGTATTGATTATTCACCATGGGCGGTTGTTGTAGTTTTATTAATTATAAAGTTTGTGGTCCTGTTTCCCATGGCATCCTTGTTTCATAGATGAAGAGTTTAAAAAAGAGTCCAATTACAGAGATTAAAAATGGGGTGAGGCTAAGTTTATACCTTCAGCCGCGTGCGTCCAAAAACGAGATAGTTGGCTTTTTTGAGGATAGCATAAAGATAAGGATCGCTGCCCCACCTGTTGAAAATGAGGCTAATATTGAGTTGATAAATTTTTTATCCGGGCTCCTGAAGATTAAAAAGCAGAGCATATCTATATTGCATGGAGCAAAGGGGAGAAGAAAGGTTGTTGACATAATTGGCATTGGGAAATCAGCCCTGGAAAAGGCTTTTAAACTGCGAGACTTCTGAAGAATCTGTTTAAAGATGTCTAAAATTCGATTATATCCGGATTTTACCTCATCGATCTACTAGGGTCCGACAGATACGTTTTTCTTGACCCCCGGTTGGTCCGTGGTAAAATGTCCACTGGCAGTAAATGTCCACTGGCAGTAAATGTCCAC
The DNA here is from genome assembly GCA_001798265.1 of Deltaproteobacteria bacterium RIFCSPHIGHO2_12_FULL_43_9. Taxonomy (GTDB): domain Bacteria; phylum Bdellovibrionota; class O2-12-FULL-43-9; order O2-12-FULL-43-9; family O2-12-FULL-43-9; genus O2-12-FULL-43-9. The sequence continues at coordinate 6,155 of MGRR01000061.1, read as the reverse complement.
TGTTCCGTGGACATTTATAAATAATGGACATTTATTATTGGAGTAACTACAATGCAAATACTCTTAAGTGATAAAGCCAACATAATCATACGTGCCATGCTGTCTCAGCCCGACAGAAAATGGGTTGCCAGAGACTTCGAGAAAGAATTTGGTGTCGGCCGCGCGCGCGCGGCAACAGTGTTATCCACATTGCGCGCGAAAGGTTTTGTTGGAGGAATTCGTTCCGGCAGACTTGCTCATAGCGTGTTGCAAAACAAAGAGGAATTGATAGAGGAGTGGTTAAAGGCTTATAAATTTGAGCTTAATGAAACACATCTTTATTATTATGCGAATGAAGATATTTTGAGTCGCCTAAAGGAATATTTTTCAACTAAAAATGATCCGAAGGAATATGCCCTTACACTTCATACGGGAGCAAATTTTATTACTCATTATATCAATACACCGACGGTATATTGCTATTTGAGGAACGAGAACTTTCGTGATGTTTCGCTGGATCTAAGACAGGCTCTCGATCTAAAGGAGTTACGAAAAGGCGGTAATTTTTATCTCATAAAACCATATTATAAAAGTGCTGCATTCTTTAATAGTCAAAAAATAAAGGGCTATAATGTTGTTTCGGGTCTTCAGCTTTATCTGGATTTGTACAATTTCCCGCAGAGGGGTAGAGAACACGCGTTATATCTCTTAAAAACCTTAAAAGAAGAGGGGAGGAATCTTGTATAAAATATTTCCGGGGGAGAAACTCCTCATAAAGGTCATAGATGATCTAGCTGATTTTCTTCCTTACCTGGTCCTGGTTGGCGGTTGGGTGCCTTATATTTACGCGAGATATATTTGGAAAAATGTTCCTAATTTGGTGGTAACTACGTCAGACATTGATTTTGGCGTCGGTGTTCAAGGGTTTGATGGAAAGGATACCGTTGCATCTCGTGTTCAAAAACTTGGTTATGGAGAACGCCATGTTTCGATGGATAGAATTAATTCTTTTGTGCCTATTGTAAAAGATACTGTTGGGAATCTAAAAGCCGAGGTTGAATTTATTACTGACTCCAAAGTCCCAAGAAAGGTTGTGAATAAAATAATCGGCCAAGAGATCAAAGTAAATAAGATTGAGCATTTCGGTTTACTGCTGGAATCTGTGATAATGGTCAAGGTGGATGGAAGAGAGATTCAGATGCCGACTGAATCGATGTTTACTTTTCATAAGTTGCTTACGTTTGTTCAGCGGCAGAATAAAGAAAAACTGAAGAAGGACCTCTATTATGTGTACTATATGCTGAGATTTTGCCCTAAAAAGGAACAGCTTGTTGATGACGTGTTATCCATCATTAAAAGCAGAAAAGAAGGGAAACCGGTTAATCAAAATCTGAACGAGTATTTCAGTAGTGTGGATTCAAAGGGTCCTCTTTTTGTGGAAGAGGAAAATGGCCCCGATGCTTATATCGATAATGTGAGGCAAGATATTTTTGAGAGGTTTAATAGGATCAGGCAAGGGATTGCCGAGTGAAGATTTTCACCAATAAACCTGTGTTTGCTGCTAGAATTCCCAACGATTCGAACCGGTAGGTTCCTCAAAAGCGAGGGACAATGAAAAACCTTCCTAGTTCTTTTAATTTTAAGAATTTATTTTTCTCCACCTAGTAATGTAACAGTATAAGTTTTTAAATTGAATGCATTCTGAAATGCTAACGCCATAGCGTAATATTCCTCTTTTGCAGGATACTTGTTTTCTGGTGGATAAATTGCGAAAGCAACATGGTCATAATGCTCCGTACTGGTCAATCGTGATTTGAAACCGTTAAGAGTAAGAATATTACCAGATGTACCTAATACGAATTCATCAGTTCCAATTTGGAGCTGAAATCTACATTCCGCATAACCAGCGAATACAATCATTTCCTTACACTCATTTGTAACATCTAAGTTAATAGTTCTTTTAATTAAAACAGCATTAGATACTTTGTCTTCTGCAAGTGCCACTGACGTAAACCCTACAAGCAACACTAATGACAATAAAAATCTTCTCATAAAATATTCTCCTTAAAAAAAATGATGTCCTAAGCGTTGGGTTATAATGTAAAGAAAGAAAGAAAGAAATTTCTCAATACAAATGTGAACTACCTTATTTCTGGGGAGATCCCCGACGCCCTTCGGGCTGGGGATGACGTACTCTTATTTCGTCGCTGACGGATTAATGACTAATGTAATCGAGCTGATCCTCGGTTACTAGTTCCTTGCTAACCCGAGCAAACATATTAAAGTCTGAGTTTAAAGGCAATCTTTGGTATCCATGTTGGGACACTGAAGTATACTTGAAGAAGTTAGAGTTGTTGTTAAATTAAGCTATGGATGTTTTTATCTCATAACCAGTTGCGTAAATCGCGATTCTCATGATGGTTTTATAAATACCGCAAAGTTTTGGATCTCTTAAGCAGGTGCACGTTGCAGATGGGTCTGAGAGGCATAAAGATCTGAACTCACTGCCTGGTGCGTTCAAGTTCTCTCTTTCGCTTTTTTCGGGGTGTAATCTTAGGGCTCCTCCAACGACCTCATCGCCAATTGCTGATAAAACTGTTTCACCAACGAAATTTTCAAACACCTTGGTGGTTGGGATTCCCTCCTGCACCAGCACCTCTGTAATTAGACTGCCACCTTTTCCCCGGGACATCTTTTCACGGTTTTTCCTGTTAAAATTCAGGACTTCATCGCCCGAATGGACGGTAACGACCCCGATCCCATAAGTGCCACTATTATGCTTTATAACAGCATATGGTGGTATATCTATGCCGTATTCTTTATATTTCTCTTTCGTCGCATTCAGTATGGAATCCGTAGTTGCAGCGATTCTGTCGATTCCTGAATTGTTGGCAAAATTTATACCCG
>MGRR01000061.1:0-3249 GCA_001798265.1 Deltaproteobacteria bacterium RIFCSPHIGHO2_12_FULL_43_9 | reverse complement strand
TTATTATAGTATTGAAAATGTATATGCTTCTTTCTCTTGTGCCATCCAATATCTAGTGGTGGAATCATCGGTTGTTCTAGTCCCTGCAAGTCTTCGGGTACCCCCCGGGTTAAATCGTTATTTAAAATAATTAGTTCAGGAATATCACCATTAGAGAGCGTTAATTTATTGTCAATTTTTTTACAGGAGTAGATATCCAGATTGTTCCCCTCTGCGGTTTTAAGGGTCTTTTTCCCGCCAGGCACCTCCAATGGGACTGAAACAAAAACCTCAATGCCTCCCGAGGAGATTATCTCTTTTAGCGAGTATACATTTTCCAGATAGTTTAGATTTGACGTGTGAAATTCAGGAATGATCGTGATCTGCAGCGGGTGGATAATAAAAACACTTTGTAGATAATCGAAGAACTTTTTACTTGCGTACATCTTGTCTGCTTTACAGAGGTTATTAAAACCGGCCGGAAACAGATTGGTGTCAACCACACCCAGTTTAAATCCTGCGTCGCGCAAGTCTCCTGAACAGTACAATGGAATGGAGACCTCAGATCTATGCCTTTTAAACAGAGCGTTGATTTCGCTGTCATTTTTCAGCATTAATGCATAAATCTGCTCAATCTTATCCATAAGATTCGGGAGGTTATAGGAATTTTGAAGGGAATGGCAAGTGCCGGGATCAATTAAACGATTCGTCAAAAAGGTATCTGTTTAGCTCCTCTAACCCTCTGAGATCATGAACATCATCGGAAAAGTATGGGATAAGAATCAACCGTTGCATTTTTCCAAACTGATTCATCAACTCCGTGATCTGAAACCTGTCTTCTTCTCCCACGTTTCTGAATTTATCCAGAATTTGCGCGAATTTTTTACATATTTCCGTGTCGGGATCTATAGAAATCCTACCTTCTATTAGTAATTTTAGGGTTGGATGATCAATGCCAGCTGAATGGAAAAGAGGGTTTACCCTGTTTATGACAAAGCCCCCGAATGGCATTTTGTTTTCTTCAAGGCGTTTATAAAAATATTTTGCCTCTTCCAGCGCTATATGTGTTGGGGTTGTAACCAGCAGAAAGGATGTCTCGTCTATTTTCAAAAATCTTGATACCTCTTCCGCTCTCTGTTTGAATCCCTGATACATATTCTGAAAATTTCTCAAAAACTCTGATAAGTCCTCCAACGGCTCAAGACCGGTTAATCTTTCGATCAACTTTAATACCAATGCCCCGCTCCATGAGAAGAGCTTCAAGCCAATGGAACCTAATGTTGATGTGGGGAGGATAAAAAATTTAAAGATTGATTCATCCAGAAAATCTGAAAGCTTTTGCGGGGCATCCAGAAAATCGAGCGCGTGCCTGGATGGGGGGGTGTCTACCACGATCAGGTCGTACTTTTTCTCCTGGTATAATTCATAGAGTTTTTCCATTGCCATGTATTCCTGTGAGCCGGCCAGGGTGCTTGACAGGTGTTTGTAGATATTATTGGAAAGAATTTTCTCGTACGTCTCTTTATCAGGTGCATATTTCCCTATTAGTTCATCAAATGTCCGTTTTGTATCCAGCATCATACCCCAAAGTTCTTTTGCTTTCTCATTCGGGTGCAGGGATGAAATATCTATCTTTTGTGGTTCGTTCCCCAATTCTTGTAAACCCAAAGAATTAGCCAGTCTCTTCGCGGGATCTATTGTGACGACAATAGTTTTCTTTCCCTCCATGGCACTTCTTATCGCAATAGCTGCCGCTGTTGTGGTTTTGCCCACCCCGCCGCTTCCGCAAAGAAGTATGACCCTCTTTGTTAGAAGAATCTCTTTTAAATAGTGGAGTGCCACTCTTGTTTCTCCTCCAGCAAAATATTCGCTAGCTCCGCTATATGTCTTCTTCCCAAATCCTCGGTAAATAAAAAGGGAAGTATGTCTATTGCTTTATTTGTCTCTTCTGCAAGTCGTTCCAGATTTTTTTGGTTTAACAAATGTCTGTTATAAAGAAACTGGGTGCATTCTTTTATGTCTGAAATTAAATTTTGATATTGCGATGAGCTGATTGTTTGTAATTTATATAGTTCATCTTCGGTAAAAAGCCTTGGAATAAATTTGTTAACCAGAACCATCTCTATATTAAAATTCAGCGTTGATTTATTGATTAGAAAGAAATCAATTGCCTCATTGGTGGGCATTTCTTCCGGCAGGGTAACGAGACAGACCGCGGTTTCCTCTTTATTATTTAAAAGCTTTTCAATTTTATTCGCATCTTCATGAATCGGTCCTAATTTCACGATCTGCTTCACGGTTTGTGGAACCTGAAGAAATGAAATGCTATGGCCGGTAGCCGGCGCGTCAACTATTATCAGATCGTAAAGCGGTTCACCTTTGCGGTTTTTTTGAGAATAGAGATGCCAAATTTTTCCAATCATCAAAATTTCATTAAGGCCCGGCACGGCGTTTATAAAGAATTTTACTATCCGGTTTTCAAAAAGTATTTTGTATAATGTTTCGAATTTCAGTTTTAGTATTATATACTCATGCAATGCTGCTTTTGGTTGAATTGTAATAGCGGATAAATTCTGTCCCAGTTTTTGTGGTTTATTAAAGGCTGTTTTTTCCTCGAAAAATTTTGGAATATTTCCTTCGGTATCTAATTCCACCAAAAGCGTCTTTTTTTCTATATTGGATGCGACAATACCTAACGCGGCCGAAACAACAGTTTTACCAACCCCACCTTTCCCGGTTACAAATATCACCCTTTTCGAAAGTAAATTATGCAGCCGGGTATTTGTCATGATTGCAGAACATTCATAATGGTTTTGAATGTGTTTTTTGAAACAAGAAATCCACCATGGCTGACAATTGGTGTTTCGATATTCATTACAGTAGTTGGATTTATGGCCTGAGATGGCGACAGTATGGCATTTTCCGGGGGTAGAATCATGAAATCAAAGGGGGACCATATGGACGTATAATGGACGTTCGGTGGCAACTTTTCACTGTTCAATTTATTCATAAAACGGCCGGTTGGTCTGAGGGATCTCATCGATTCATGCAGACCTAAAAATGAAAGCGTTGTTCCCCTGTGCGGGGTTCCCAGCGTGATGAGATTTTTTACCTTTTCTTTGCCTCCCAAAAACTGAATGTAATAGCGGGATATGATTCCACCAAGACTATGCGCGATGAAATCAATCCTTTTTTTCCCGGTTTCTTTTAGAATCGATTCAACATAATCCCGTAACTGTTCCGCGAGTTCAGGAATAGAGAAACGGGCTG
>MGRR01000060.1:3145-6402 GCA_001798265.1 Deltaproteobacteria bacterium RIFCSPHIGHO2_12_FULL_43_9 | reverse complement strand
AGTTAACTATTGGGTCGGTCGTTCCTGAAGCCGGGTTTCTGTTGAAGCCCATGATTAATGCATTACCAAATAACCCACCAATTGCCGCGCTCTCTCCGCTGTTTATTACAAGAACTGTCGTAATGTTCTTGTTTTGTGTTTTAGGTCGGCCATTTATCATTCCCTGGAACGAGTTGAATTGGAAATTTACCTTGAGTTCAACGGCGTTTGGGTCACCCTGATTTATCTTCGGTATTAATGTTGTTACAAGCCCTACATCAACGAATTCGGTTCCCTGATTACCCTCTTTGGAGAGAACGGGGTATGGAATCTTTGTAACGTTTTCTATCTTCCCCTCCTCCTTTTCAGATATAAGAAGGGTGTGTGTTTGCAGGATTCTGGCTTGTCCCATCTCTTTTGCCTTTTGAAGCCTCGGTATAAGGTTTGTGATCGATCCGACAACGGAAGAAACAATTCCAGCAGATTCAGGCGTGACACTAAAATCGACCCTGCTTCCATCCGTGCTTCCAGGCGCCCATTGGAACCTGAAATTCTTTTTATAATCCTTGGATAACTCCACGAAATATGTGGTTAGCTTAACCACGCGTGGTGGAGGAGGTGGTGGCGGAGGCGTTGGTTCCGGTTCCGCGGGTGGATTTACTGCAAGCAGGTTAACAACCGAAGGCGGTTTGATCCTTTTTAGTATCTTTTCCCTTTCCCCATATTCAGAGAATATATCCGGCACATAGCTTTCAGAAATTTTTGTCGCTCTCTGTTTTAGCGCCTCGCTTGGGACCATACCCTCAATTAAAAACTGGTCATTTAATGCACGCACACCTACCGTTACCTGATTCTCTCCACCGAGGGATTTAATTAAATCCTCTTCCATCTTCTCAGCGATAATCTTTTTAGCAACAGGAGAGAGCCTGGCAATGACGCCAACCTCTTTTGAATCGGATTCATTAACGACAGCGGCAATTCTATTGAAGTCACTTGGGAGAAGAATGTCACCATCAATCAAGATTTTGTTTCCAACAATTTTTATCTCAATCCCCTCTATCCCCTTCAGGAGGTCCTGCATATCATTGGCTACACCCGAGAGATCGGATTCCGTAACATTAATCAAAACCTCTTCTCTTAGTTCTCCATTGGTATCTCTAATAGTCAAGTTTGTTACCCCTTTGGATCTTGGTATAAGATGAATCTCTTTCTTCGCGCGGAAGACCTTGAAATCCACGATTTTCGAAGAACCTACGGCAACGGTTCCGGGGACATAGTCAAACTTTAATGTTTTGTTAACATCTTTAATCAACGTATAGGTGGTCGTTTTGACTTCAACCTTTTGTGCAGAGTACACCGGCATTCCTACAATTGATGTAGAGATTAGAATTGCAAGCGGTAGTAAAAATAATTTCTTCATTTTAGTACACTCCTACAGCAGAAGAATCCCGAATTTCTAACCAGCGTGGTCCCCGGCGATTCTGTTCCGCAGAGCGTTTTAGTCCCAATTTAGATCTTGGGCCGAGAATTCTCTCTGAATCTGTCGTATAAAGTTTATATCGGCTTCGGTCGTCCGGATTTCTAAGTGCTAAAAACACCTCCCCTTCACCTGACGTTAAAAGAAAAATTAATCCCTGTGCCTCAATTGGATCGAGTTCAACGGTAACTGTTTGATAGTCCTCTTTTCTTAGATCTATGGTCTTCTCTTCCCCCGTAAAATCACTCGCGGTTGCGCGGGGAAGGCTATCCGCGACAAATTTTCCCGTTGCCAAAACCAGCACATCCTGCAGAATTGTTTTTACCTCCCTCTCCTCGCGGTCATTAACCCCGTAGTCGATAGAGGCTAGAATATCTATCCTGTCTCCAGGCCGAACCAGCTTTCCGACGCCATGAACATCTGTAACGGGGATTGTTACAGCCCTTCTGCCGCTTGAAACCCTGTGCGACAAACCAGACTCTTCCCCAGGAAAGAGCAATTTAGTGTCGACGATCTGTTCCCCCTGCTTTATCGGAACAGAGGCGATCATCCCTTCGACTGCCTTAATATCGGTTTGTGCCCCAGGCTGGATGTACCTCTTTGGAACGTTGTCGATTTTGAGCATGTTTGAATCGATTATATCCATTGCATTAATATCCTGTATTGCAACTATGACCTGTGTCGCGGTCGATTGATCGACAAGCAGCCCCTCTTTTTCATTTAAATAGAGGGAGACAAGCAGCACAGCTACAGCTGCCAAAAACGCCGATATTAAAAATGGTCTATACTTACTCATAATTAACTCTCTTAATTACAATTTACCGTTCTGCAGATTCCTGCCTTGGTCTCTATCTTTAACTTTTCTTTTCCATTACTTGCCGGGCCGATACGCCTGTTAACGGCCTTTGTATTTTTATAAACAAGGCGTTCATTGCTCCCGGGGCTCAAATATCTATCTAAAGAATTTGGAATATTATCGATTGCTAGTCCCGGAAGTATGTTTACATGGTTCTTGTCCCGAAGATCACGCCAGTTATCTATCGCGAGCATAAGCTTGCTTTTTGTTTTCTCCTGAACAACCTCTGAGGTCTGGGATGCGATATAAAACTGGGTCAAGAACAAAAATGTAAAGAATAAAAATGGAATCAGCAGGATTGTTTCTACCAATGCCTGCCCTTTTTCATCCCTCGATTTAAATCTTTTAATCATATTAGCATCCATCTTCTCGTCCTGTTCTGTTATCGAACTTTTTTCTAGATGCATCATTTTCACCGCAGTTAAAAGATTCATTCTTCATCACGCTTTTTACGTTCAAATTCAAAAAACCGTTTCCTTCGATTTCCTCAAGTTTTTCATTTCCAGTTGAGGCGACTCCCTGTCCGATAAATGGGAAATAAAAAAGTGATTTGTAATTAATCCTGAATCCGATCTCTTTTTTGCTTTGCGTCTCGATTTTTTCAATAAACTCCTTGCCTTCAATGGGGCGGATAAATGGTGCCAGCTTCCCTCCTCTTGCTCCGAGATAACCTTTGATTACAAATCTGCCGGCCTCCTCGTTTCGAACCGCGTAAGTTCTTGCACCCATATAGGCTGCGTATTTGATATATTGTGTCGTCATATAGGTGACCCCGGCCTGAAAGATTAAAAAGAGAAGAAAGAGCAAAATGCCAAGCATTAAAGTAAACTCTACCGTTGACTGGCCGGACTCCTCATTTTTATCGTTCCGGATATTCTTCATTTATTGAATGCCCTTTATCTCAAAAGAATCTCCATAGTCCTGGCAATCTTCTGCCTCACCACA
>MGRR01000060.1:0-3124 GCA_001798265.1 Deltaproteobacteria bacterium RIFCSPHIGHO2_12_FULL_43_9 | reverse complement strand
CATTTGTACCTTGCTGATCTGCGGATAGAGCAGATTTCTAACGGCGCGAGTCCCGACCAAAACCAAAAACAGACTCAATGCGATCATTAGAATCAGTTCTGTGCTTACAAACCCTCTTTGTTTCATTGCCAGCTCCCATTTTGAAGATGCTCTTCGCTTAATTTATCTGTTGTCTGTGTGAGAATCCCTACGTCTCCCTCGTTTCTTTCCCAGAATATCCCACGGATAAATGGGAGTGTTGCGACAATAATTGCCGCAACTGCAGCGAGCATAAGGATGTATTCAACAACTGATTGCCCTTTTTCGTGGCTATTCATTATCCACCAGGTTTTAGAAGTTGATCGACGGTTGTATCAAGGCCTTGACCAACTTTTTGTGCTAACCCTCTGATGGTTTCTACAACCTTCTCTTTGAAGATCAGAACAATCGCGACAGCTGCAGCGAGGATCAGAAGATACTCGGCTGTTCCCTGCCCCGATTCATCGTTAATAAATGTGTATATGTTTTTAAACATACCTCTCTTACTCCCTATTAGTGTTAAAGTTATTGAACAAAGATGTGATTGCTTAATTAGAAATAGTGCAAAGTGTGGGCCATGGTGGTTGATTTAATGGTTAAATTATTGAGTGATTTTAGGCTGTTAGAAAGAGGCTTTTCGGGTGACTGAATAAGCTTGAATTATGATGTAAAGAGGCTTGCCACTGTCGGAGAATGCTACAATCCTGTCATTGTGGGGAGCCGAAGGGGACGAAGCAATCTCTATTTATAGTAGTTATCTGGTACTTCGCCCAAATCAATTGGAGTTAAGCCGGGAAAGTGCTCTAGGAATTTTGCTTTCACCTCTTTTGAGCTTTCTGGAATTTCCGCAAGAATAATTCTTGGTAGCAATGGGTCGGCATCACAAATTGTTTTAATAGCAGAAGCAAGTCTATCTATATCTCCAACTTGTAGAAGTGATCCAAGGTAAGGAGCAGGTATTACTTTTAGCCTTGTAGATCTCGGCTTTTTTTCTTCTATTATTCTTATTCTCCAATCAACGAATTTTCTCCTTGCATCCTGATCTCCGGAATTAACTAATTCATTAAGTGCGTTACACCAGACTTCAGACTCTTCCCCTAACGTGGACAAATGATTTTTGATTTTTCCTCTTATGTTATTTCTTTCGGTCTCAGAAAGTATGATATTAAAGGAGTATAATCCGGACCAATAAAAGTCTGCCTTAAGCTTGTCGTCGATGTTGGGATCGTTTAATGTATTAAAAATAAAGTCTATCAATTGATTTTTGTTAGCGTTATTTTTGATCTCTTCAGCTCTTGGATGACCTTCGCGGAGGCTTTTTAAATAATCTAAAATAGTGGTAAATTTTGTTTTCTTTTCTACTCTAGGTGCGTTTACCAAATTAATAATAGTATTCAAATCATTTTGGTTTGGTTGTTTAAATTCTGGAAAGTGAATATTTAGCTTAGCAAAAATCGATAGTATTTGAAGCCTTTGGTCTGCTGATACCTTTGGGTCATTCAGCTTTGACTCAAGAAAATTTGTAACCGTACTAAGTCTCTGGTTTATCAAGGAAGAATTCTGGTCGGTAGTAAAGTTATTAAATGAAATATTTTCTTCTAGTTGATTTAGGTGACGAATATAATCTGAAATTGCGTGGAATTTAATTTTCTCTGGAATAGAAGGGTTCTTTATAATTTCTATGACCAAAGAATCCAAAATACTATCATCGAGAAAATTCATAATGTTTGTAAGGGCGGTCTCTTTTCTGCTATCTGGTATGGTTGGGTCGTTTAATATGCCAGTTAATGTCTCGCTAGAGTTTATTTTGGATGAAGAATATTCTACTGCATCATCTCTTAATATTCCAAAAGAGTTAAATTTTCTTGGGAAGATAATGTTACAATCTTTTTCCATAAGTGGTATTAATGCTAACCCGGCAAGGGGATTTTGGGCATTCCATAAATCTCGCCCTCTCCTAAATAATGCGTAGTTGTTGGGTTCATATAAATTAGCGATGACATTTTTTAACCTATTGCTCATTAGATCGAGCTTTTTTGTTTCATCTGTGCCTCTTCCTTCTCTCTTCAGTAGTGCCAGAGCACTGTTTGCATATGGTAGTGATGGCAATAGGTAGTGTGAGCCAAGCCAGTCATCTCCGGTGTGATAACTTACATTATCGGTTCGAGTATCAAGATCAACTTCGCTTTGGCTGTGTAAAAATAACCAAGGCAAAATCTCTGGAGTAGTATAGTACTCTAAGGCATCTATTAATTTTTCTCTGTATTCCTCGTTTTCCTTTGTTCCAGGCTTAGATTTTGTGTAGAGGGCCAAATAGGTGGGGATTGCTCTTCCAGAGCTCGCCCGTCTACTGACAAATCCACGTTCGTTATTACCTTCGTAGCTAATTGACAATTTATCATTTTTTCGAATTGTATTTAAAATTCTTTGTTTTTCATAAGCTGTAATGGTCGGTTTGGCTAATAGAGAGGTTGCAAATAAATGATTTTGAAGAAAGCTTTGATTTCTGCCGGGGTTGTCGAAGGCTCCAGTTGTTGGTGATTCGATTAAATATTGCATCATGGAATTTTCTGCTTTGTTTGCTTTCTCTTGATTATTGCCGTACTGGCTCCAAAATAGATATTCGAACTGTAGCCCATAAAGGGAAATAGAGTTATTTACTTTACTATTATATGGTATAAGCCTCTCCATGAATGCCTGGGTTTTATCAAGTTGTTCTGTGTTTTCTAACAAGAGTGTTGTTTCTTGATTCAGCTTACATGTTACAGTTTCATTTTCGATTGGTATAATATTCTGAGTAAATTCTTGCAAAGATTTAGTAATATTCCTGTCTTGTATTAGGGGGGCAACTTTAAGTAGAAAAAGCGCGTTAAGGTATAGCTCGTCATAGGGTGGAGTGAGGCTATAACCATCGGGTAATTTTATTTTTTGAATATGTTGTTTTGCATAATCAACAAGTTTTTTCAGGACAGCACATTCGTCGATTCTTTTTTCTGGAAGCACTTTTCTTTCTAGCTCTGAATCGAGTTTAGCTAATTGTTCTGTTGTTCCCTTTTCTATAACATCATCCCTTAGTGCCTCAAGTGCATATCTATTCATCTCATAA
>MGRR01000059.1:13034-15378 GCA_001798265.1 Deltaproteobacteria bacterium RIFCSPHIGHO2_12_FULL_43_9 | reverse complement strand
CGAGATTGCTTCGTCGCCTGCGGCTCCTCGCAATGACAAAAACGTCATCCTGAGCGGAGCGAAGGATCTCAACGCGAGATTGCTTCGTCGCCTGTGGCTCCTCGCAATGACAAAAACGTCATCCTGAGCGGAGCGAAGGATCTCAACGCGAGATTGCTTCGTCGCCTGTGGCTCCTCGCAATGACGGAGAGATCCCGGCTTTCGCCGGGATGACATGGGTGCTCGCAATGACGGTGCTTGCAATGACAGCATCTGATTTCTTGAGGGTAATTTTGATTCGGGCTATACTCAATTAACATGAGCAAAGATCAAAATGATGGCAAAAAAAAACCTGGTCTTTTTGAAACAGAGGATGATCCTCTTCTGCAGGATCTCTCCTCGGCATTGATGTCTGAAAAACCGGAAGAGCTCCTTAATTTTAAAGTAATTTCAAAAGGTTTGGGTTTACATGATTTGAAAAAAACTGCCACTTTTTCATCAGAAAAAGGAAACCCGGTTACCTTTAACATTTCCGAGATTCCGGACGACACTATTATAAAACAAAAACTCGCAACAAGTCCTTGGCCATATTCCCTACAGCGACTGGTTTCAATGTGTATTGACGGGATTATAATTTTCACGATTTCGCTGCTTCTCTATAATTTCTCTTTCTTAATCCTCCTTGGAGACTTTTCTAAAAAGTCACTCGATTTAATTGCTTCAGTTTTTGTGGTGTTTTTTAATTCGCAGTCCATACTATATTTTGTCGCGATTTTACTTGTCATCTGGATTGTCTATTTCCTTGTGTATCAATCTGTGACAGGTGCGACAATCGGTAAGATGATCTGTGGGCTGAAGTTAACACGCAAAGATGGGTCCAAGCCGCGTATTAATCATATTTTAACCCTCAGGGCGCAGGTAGTTGCAGATTTATGACCTTTTCCAAAAAGATAGTGTTAAAACATTCCGATCTTAAAAAGCGCATTACCAGATTCCAGAATAGGGGTGAAAAGGTTGTATTTACCAATGGATGTTTTGACCTCCTTCACCCGGGGCATACCCGGTATCTCAAGGAGGCCAGGGGGTTGGGTGATAAGCTAATTGTGGCAATCAACTCCGATTCTTCAATCCACAATCTAAAAGGCAAACTTCGGCCGATACAGCCTGAAGAGGCGAGGGTGGAAATAATCGCAGCACTGGAATTCGTGGACTGGGTTACACTTTTTAATGAAGCAACACCACTGGAATTAATTAAGGCTCTTGCGCCGGATATACTGGTCAAGGGTGGAGATTGGAAAGTCGAGGATATAGTTGGCGCGGATATAGTAAAATCGAATGGAGGAAGGGTTTTCTCAATTCCCATCACCTACAAATGTTCTACTTCAGATATAGTAGATAAGATCAGAGATCAATCGATAAAAGGATAGACGCTGTTGTTGTCTCCGGCGAGTAATTAACCTCTCCGACAATCTTGGTTAAAAGAAATTTGGTAGCCAAACCCCCTATAAGCTTCAGCGAGGTTGCGCGTGGTCTCAGGGTCCTGTTAGGTGGATTCCCCGGAAGTGGAATATTGAACTGCGACAACAAAGCCCCGGCTCCTAAATAAGGTGTTAAGCTTAAAAAATCGAATCCAACCTTTTTACTCAGGAGCACGTCTGTGCCATACATGTTTAAAAGAAGCGTTTCAAATGCCCCACGCGTATACGTCACGCGACCAGCCAGTGAAATAGGATCTTCATTCTCTTCATTTAAGAAGGAGTATTTGACTCCACCGCCATAAATAGAGACCTCAAAAAAATCGGGGTCAATCAAGCCCAATCCCTTAAGGATTGATGAATGGACGAGGGAAAATTCAATATCAATTCCCAGTGGCAGCCCTTTGGCCGCGTATAATCTGGCCAGTGGTATTAATTGCTGCGAATATAGTTTTCCATCAGTAGATGTTAACCCAATCAAACCGGCGGTTCCTTCCAGTCCAACTGTCATACCCATTATCCCAAGCGGGCTTGCTGGGTTCAATCCTTTAAAATTTAGAAATAATCCTGCGCGTTCCGTTGCCTTTTCCAAGCCGTTATTGTTTTGCTTCTGAACATTTCGCTCATATTCGCCTGCCTGGAGAGAAAACGGCATAATGGCGATAGCAAGAATTAAAATAAATTTTATTTTTTTCATTGTTTCTCCACATCAATCTGATCAACAATCCCGACGATTGTTGCGTTCACGGGGGCTTTTGAATCCCCCAACACCTGCCTCGATCCGTTGCCTTCCCTGCATACCAAAACAATGTCGTCCGGGGCAGCCATAACCGTATCTATTGCAACGAGAGCAATATTTGTATCACCATCCTGTTTAACATGTAAAAGCC
>MGRR01000059.1:6389-13008 GCA_001798265.1 Deltaproteobacteria bacterium RIFCSPHIGHO2_12_FULL_43_9 | reverse complement strand
GCACAAAATCACCCGGCCTTGCCCCCAATTCATCAGCGACTATAAGAGGTTCTCCAATCGGGCTATGTTTGCCATCCAGAGGCTGAAGAATCTTTAGGGCCACACTTTCAAGCCCACTTGTTTTATTTGTTGATACAACCGTTCCCAGTACCTTACCGTAGTGCAATGTTCCCCCCATTGGTTAACAGGTCTGAAAACTCCTGATGAGGAGATGGAATAATCTCTTTTTTTGCCAATGTTCCAAGTTTTTCAGCCTGCTCGCTACCTGCCTCAACAGAGGCCTCAACATCAGGAAGATCTCCAGAAAATACCAAAAACCCCTTTCCACCAATACCCTTAGCAAGCTTTAATTCCACTAATTTTACCGGTGATGTTTTGCATACTGTATCAGCAACAAGGATTATTGAAGCGACGGAATTTGTTTCAATTATGCCCAGCGATTCAATAGTAGATGGCTTTTTATTGGTTTTTAAGAAATCCACAACCTGTGGATGAACCTGTGGAAGAAATACCTTATCCACAAGGTATTCCCCAGATGAATTGATGCCAGCCCGCAGCGATTCATCCACCGATGAGACATCTCCGGAGAATAAAAGAATAAACTTGCCATTTGAAACAGCCTCCGCAGAATGCAAAAGTACATGAGCGCGTTTAAGGATTACATCACCAACGACCACACCCCGGGCGAGGCTGCTTAACTCTAATAATGCGAGGGCATCATTATTCACAAACGAGCTCCATCGGGGACAACTCTCCCCTAAACAATCCTAAAATGGTCCTTCAAAGTACATCGGCGTAGTCTGGAAAAGCTTCTGGCTGTTGTTAGACCCTCACCAGTAGGAGAAGCAATCGTGAATGATGTATATCCTTCGCCCCCCAGACTAAGGCCGGCATATGAGGGGGCATTTTTAACAAAGATTGAGGTATTAACTGCGCGCGCCATGGCATGAAGGTTATCTATATTTTTCGAGTGCATTACCGCCGTATGGAACCTTCCACCCTCAGCCCTGACAGCCTCCCTAATTCCATCACCAACATCCTTCACCCGGACAACCGGAAAAACCGGCATCAGCATTTCTGTGTGAACCAAGGGGTGATTCTCGTCAACCTCAAGGATTAAAAGCCTTGTCTCGTCCGGAACGTTTATTCCAGCCATCCTTGCAATGACTGATGCATTTTTACCGACACACTCCTTTTTGGGATGACCATCCTCCAGAACCAGATTTGTTAATCTGCGTATTTGATGTGCCGGAATTTCAAACGCGCCATTCTTAATCATCTCGGTTTTTAATTTATCCGCGACCGAGTCGACAACAAAAAGCTCCTTTTCAACCACACACACTATGTTGTTATCCAGACCTGCTCCCAAAACCACATCTCTCCCTGCCTGACAAAGATTCGCGGTCTCATCGACCACAACAGGTGGGTTACCCGGACCGGCGGCAATTACCTTTTTACCACTCCCCATGGCAGCCTGAACAACACCCGGCCCACCGGTTACAACCAGAATTCTAATCCCTGGATGCTTCATCAGCGCGGTAGCGACATCAATTGTTGGTTCAGCAACTGTGGTTAACATATTAGCCGGACCGCCACTGGCAACAATTGCTTCATTAATTGTGACTAAAGTCTTTTGTGAAACCCTCTTTGCCGATGGATGTGGATTAAAGACGACAGAGTTTCCAGCAGCTAGCATGCCTATAGCGTTATTGATTATTGTCTCGCTTGGGTTTGTGCATGGGGTGATTGCGCCTATTACACCAAATGGAGCAAGCTCCATCAGCATCAGCCCATCGTCCCCGGTAAACGCCTCTGGAACCAGAATCTCGACCCCGGGGGTTTTATCAATAACCAAACGATTCTTGCTCTTTTTATCCTCAACCCGCCCAAGGCCAGTCTCTTCCACCGCCAGAGACGAGATTTCATCGACTATTGCGTGGCATGCCTTTCTAATCGCAGCGATTATTTTACGTCTATTTTCTAAAGGTACGTTTTGCCAATGTTCAAATGCGACAGACGCTGCGCCAACCGCCTGGTCCAGATCGTCAAATATTCCGATCCCCCTGTTAGTAATGATGGTCGGTGTAATCCATTTTTCAGGGGC
The DNA here is from genome assembly GCA_001798265.1 of Deltaproteobacteria bacterium RIFCSPHIGHO2_12_FULL_43_9. GTDB lineage: Bacteria > Bdellovibrionota > O2-12-FULL-43-9 > O2-12-FULL-43-9 > O2-12-FULL-43-9 > O2-12-FULL-43-9. The sequence continues at coordinate 10,904 of MGRR01000059.1, read as the reverse complement.
GGGAGCCCCCGCACAAGGTTGCTTTAATTCATCCTTTTTCAGCTGAGATAGAACCTTCTCAACCAGTCGGCTGACATCTTTTTCACTTAAGTTATTATTTTCGGTATAAGGTCTCACCACCAACCTCAACCAAGTCAACAATTGCCATAATTACAGCGTCAACCGGACGGTTGTTTGTAGTCTCTGTTTGTCGCGCGGAACTTCCGGAAGCGAAAAGAATTAATTCACCAACGCCGGCGCCGACTGAATCGACCGCGACAATAGGTTTTCCCGTTACGGCTCCGGTCAAATCAGTAGTCTGGACAAGATGAAACTTCATCCCCTCCAGTTGCTGATCCTTTTGGGAAGCAACAACAGTTCCTACAATTTTACCTAACTGCATAACTCTTCCCTTTGTTGTCATCCCGGCGAAAGCCGGGATCCAGAACTAGATTCCGGCTTTCGCCGGAATGACAGTTTAATTACGCGTTTCCGGCTGTTTGGGTTGCCCTTGTATTTTTTCTCTGAGCAGCAACATTTCCTCTACCCAATGGAAGTGGAAGCTCAATACTTGTGTGTGGTCTAGGAATTACGTGAACCGAGACAACCTCACCAACCTTCTCTGCGCTACGCTGACCAGCCTCGAGGGCAGCCTTGACCGCGGCAACATCACCACGAATGATGGCAGTAACATAACCACCACCAATCTTTTCGTAGCTAACCAACTCAACCTTTGCCGCTTTAACCATGGCGTCCGAGGCCTCAACCATTGCGGCGAAGCCTTTGGTCTCTATCATTCCCAATGCGTCTGACATATTTTATATCCTTTCGTCATCCCGGGCTTGCGAAACAAGCGTTGGGATCTCTTTGTTTTGTCATGCCCAGCGCGTAGCGCGTCGAGCATCTCTTTATTAAAAGTTAACCCCGTCTAAACCCTCTAGTTTTGTAATCGCAGCCTCTGCCGCGGAATCTATTTCTGATTCCTCACCTGATAAATATAATCTTCCATAGGCGCCAATTGGTTTAACGTCTACCAATTGAATTCTTGCAGCCTTTTCCGCCTCATTCGCGGCAAAGGCAATATATGCCGCTGGTTCGGTCTCTAAAATAAAAAGTGACTGTCCCGGCAGAATCATCTGTCCATATCTATTTTTATTGATTAAAACGGCCTGATCAGGTTCAACCGCACGGATTGTCTGCTGTGAAACAATCTTGGGTTTCTGGCGGTTTTTCTCCTCCAGTTCCAACCCACGCAGAATTGCAATCCCTGCCTGCCTGACCTCTGCCTGCTCAGGATGATGGACTTCTAATACCCCAAATGCTCTCTCAACAACCTGAATAGCAGGACGAACTGCGGTTGCCTTTAAGGCAATATCTGTAATCTGATTGATTGCAATCCCCGGTGAGATTTCCACAAATAAAGATGCATCACCCGGTATAGGCAAAAATCCACGTGCGGTAGTGCCTATATATTCAGCAAGCTGTGGTTGCATTGAATCTAAAAAGACGTAGGTTTTTAATTGGATTTTTCCAGCCATATAATCTCCAGAAACCCATCTGATAGCCCCGACCTGCCTATATGTCAAGCAGAGTAAGGTTATGAAGTATGTTTAAGACAACCCTGCAATTTCTTTGAGTAGCTTTTCAAGAATTTCACTAACGCCAAGTTTATCGGCCCACTGGTTTATATAAGGCATATCGAGATTTTTAGCCTGCACAAGAATAATATTTTTTATATCTTCGATTTGCCTTTCAGAAATACAACCCCCTAATTTATACCATTCTAATTTGTGGAGAATAATATCTTCCGGTGAAGATATGAATAGTTTTAATGGTGATGCCCCACTTAATGTATCCTCCCTTTTGCGTTTTAAGGCAGTCTTATCAAACTGACGTTCTTTTAAAATAAAAATATCGATTTTAAACATTGTCTTTAGATGGATTACATTAAATGAGGAACGTCTACGGATAGCTTCTATTATCATATCACGATCGACATAATATTCTTCCTTAAGTGCATCAACGAAATTATCTACATCTTTTATCCTGAGGTTTGATACAATATCTACATCTCGTGTTGCCCTAAACGCGCCATAGACTGAACTAGCTACGGACCCACCTATGTAATAAGGAATTTGAAGATTGCTTAGGGTACGAATTACGGTGGTAAGAGCTTCGGTTACTTCTTCTTGCTTCACAACTTCCTATTCATACGGCTTGCAACCTTTTGTTGCAAGGAGTCCCCATAAAATATTTTAACAAAATATAAATTGACTTCCTCAGTGCTCCAACTGGGATTAGAACGGGCAATTGCTCTTTTTGCAAGATTCAAGGTCCAAGAACTCATTTCAAAAACATGACTTAATTTTTCAGACACCGGACAATTACGGAGCAATTTTGCGTATTCCTCATCAACCTGTTTATTTGTATCTGATATTTTGGATCTCATTCCACTAATTTAGCATAAGCTAATTTAAATATTCAAATAAGGGTCCTTGAATTTTTCAGGATCCCTTTAGTAATCTTAGGAGATCTTCTTCGTCAATGATTGGAACTTTTAACTCTTTGGCTTTATCAAATTTGCTTCCAGGTTCGCTCCCAGCAACAACAAAGTCTGTATTACCACTAACCGATCCTGCCACATGGCCACCTTCAGCTTCAATCATCCTCTTGGCTTCACCTCTTTGAAGGCGTGGTAGTGTTCCTGTAAGCACAAATGTTTTTCCTTCAAACCTCCCACCTGTTTTTTTCTTCTGTCCTATAGATTTAACCCCTGCGTGCAGGAGATTGTGGATCTCCTGCAGATTTCTTGGTTCATTAAAAAAATGAGAAACGGCAAAAGCAACCTCCGGACCAATCTCATGAATCTTAATTAATATGTCTTCCTTTACGTGTTCCAATTTTTTAATGTCTCCAAACTCCTGTGCCAGAACCTTAGAGAGATGCTCTCCAACGTGTCTGATTCCAAGCGCGTAAATAAATCTGTCAAGGGAGACGTGTTTACTCTTTTCAATTGCTTCAATATGGTTTTTTGCGCTCTTTTCTCCCTGTCGTTCGAGTTTTAGAATGTCTTTTTCTGTTAGTGTGTAAAAGTCAGAGAATTTTTTTACCAAACCCTCGTCAACAAATTGCTCAACAAGCTTATGCCCAATTCCTTCAATATCCATTCCACCTTTTGAAACGAAATGGCGGATTCCCTCTTTTAATTTCGCGGGACAGCTTAAGCCTATGCATCTTGAAACAACCTCTTCTTCGTCTTTTAGCGCCTCCGCTCCGCATTCCGGGCACTGTTTTGGCATTTTGTAAGGCCTGGAATTTTTATGCCGCTTTGATTCAACTATTTTTATAACCTCAGGAATAACATCTCCGGCTCTTCGGATGAAAACGGTATCTCCTATTCGAATATCCTTTCGATCTATTTCATCCTGATTGTGCAGGGTCGCACTTTTTACTGTGACACCGCCGACGTGAACAGGTTTTAGTTTCGCAACAGGTGTCAGGGCGCCCGTTCTCCCAACCTGTACTATTATGTCTTCAATAACCGTTGACGCTTCCTGCGCGGCGAATTTTCTTGCTATTGCCCATCGTGGAGATCTTGAAATAGTTCCTAGTTTATCCTGAAGTCTGAAGTCGTTAACCTTTACCACTATTCCGTCGATCTCATAATCAAGCTTTTCCCTTTTCTCTCCAATTTTTTTAAAAAACCTTTGGACCTCGTCTATATTTTTACAAAGAGCGCAATGTTCATTGACGGGGATTCCGAACCTTGAGAGTTTTTTTAACAACTCATACTGTGAATCAAATAACTCCCCCTTGGTCTCTCCGATTCCGTAGGCAAAGAAATGAAGCGGGCGTTTTGCGGTTATTTTTGAATCGAGCTGTCTTACGGAGCCTGCCGCGGCGTTTCTTGGATTAGCAAAAAGGGGCTCTTCACCCTTTTCCCTCTCCTCGTTTAGTTTCGCAAAAGCCCTTTTTGTTAAAACCACCTCCCCCCGCACTTCTAGATAGGCCGGTGGTTTATCAGAGAGATGAAGAGGTATGTTTTTAACTGTTTTGATATTGGGTGTGACATCTTCCCCTGTTTCTCCATCCCCTCTTGTTGATCCGACGGTCAAGATTCTGTTTTCGTAAACAAGCTCAATTGCAAGGCCATCAAATTTCAACTCTGCCGTGTAACCAACCTCTTTAGATGTTTCAAGGAATTTTTTGACCCTCTCATCAAAGGCCAGGAGCTCTTCGTCATCCATGGCATTGTTTAATGAAAGCATGAGAGTTTTATGTTTGTGCTTTTTAAATTTATCTAACGGTTTTGCTCCCACCCTCTGAGAAGGGGAATCCGGAAGTTGAAATTCGGGATTCTCCCCCTCTAGTTTTTGCAGCTCCCGAAGCATCTTGTCGTATTCTGCGTCTGAGATTTCGGGGTTATCCAGGATATAATATCTGTAATTGTGGTAATTAAGATCCTTGACGAGTTTTTCTATTCTTTCCCTAACTGAATGTTTTGAGGTCATAGAGAGCTTTTATATCATGTCTTTT
>MGRR01000059.1:0-6355 GCA_001798265.1 Deltaproteobacteria bacterium RIFCSPHIGHO2_12_FULL_43_9 | reverse complement strand
AAAACTATTTATTACAGGATGATCTTCTGCGTTAGGGATTTCATTCTGAAATTTAAGCCTGGTGTCCAAGTGTGATGCCTCATTTGCAACCCATGATTTCAGCAGCTTTGTGGTTACAACCCTTGTGCAGGAGCATATAACCAGCGTTCCTTTACCAGATAATAGTGGCAGGGTTTTTCTGATCAATTTCTGATACGCATGCTCTATTATTGGAAGTTGAGATGTTTTGGAACCAAGCAAAGGTGGGTCGATCAGGATAAAATCAAATGGTCCATTTAAATCATCTGGAAATGACTTAAATAAATCAGTAGAGATAAATTCATTCTCTTCGGTTCCCAGCATCTTTTTTGCCAGCATTAGTCCGGTGTCGTCCATGTCAATATTTACCGTAGAGGTAAACCCAACGCTTTTTGCGACCACACTTGCTGTTCCGGAGTGGCAAAAAAGGTTAAGCATCCTTTTTCCCCGGATCTCTTTTCGTATCAGCTCCCTTACGGGTCTTAGGTCCAGGAACATTCCACCTTTTTGCCCTTCTGATAGAGAAACCCCAAAACCATCCTCTAATTCATTGATTTCAATAATATCCGGTTTTTCTCCAAACAGAATTTTATCTCCAAATTCTTCACCCTGAAATCTTCTCGGTTTGTGAAGCGTAAGGGAAGACAACGGTAAGGTTTTTGCGATTGAGGCTTTTAAAACATCAAGCCATGGAAGAAGGGAAGAGGAGTAGAGCTGAAGAATGCCATGTCCATCATAACAATCTAATATTATGCCGGGGAGCCTGTCTGCTTCACCATGAATAATTCTAAATGCATTGGTTCTTAATTTTAGCTCCAATCTTTTTTGATAGGCCTTCAAAATTTTCTTTGTAAAAAAGTCTTCGGAAATAGATTGGTCATGTTCATAAGAAAAGACCCTTATCCCTATCTTTCCATGCTTATCAAATACCCCAAAACCTAAATTTTTATTATCTCCATCTACTAAAAATAGATGTTGACCGGAACCAAAAACATCTATTGCCGAGCTTAAATTTGATCTAAAGATCCAGGGGTGACCATGCTTAACTGCATAAGAGGCGTGCTTCGAGAGCTGATAACGGTGTGGATTAAAAATATCTGGATTCGTTTCAGTTTCCATAGTGGGCTTATAGCACAGGATGACTAAAAATACAGCAGTAATTCGTCATTGCGAGTAATCGTCATTGCGAGTAATCGTCATTGCGAGCGGAGCGAAGCAATCTCTATTACGCGCAGATTGCTTCGTCGCCTTCGGCTCCTCGCAATGACGTAATCGTCATCCTGAGCCAGCCTGTCGGAGTATTACGCGTCATTCTGAGCCGAAGGCGAAGAATCTCTTCTTTTCTAGCGTGAGAGATCCTTCGGCTTCGCCTCAGGATGACGAGGAAAGAGAATACTCCGACAGGCTGGAGCGCAGCGACGTCATCCTGAGCGCAGCGAAGGATCTCGTCCCGGAATATTTGTAATCTAAAGTTGTTTTACTAGTAAATCCGCCTACCGAAAAAATGTCGGGGCCTTACTTTAGTAGGCCCCGACAGGAAAGGGGGTGGGGTTTTTATTAATTTCCAATAAGACCAAATCGCCCTTTTCTTGCGTAATAGAAGATTATTCCTCCGGCGATAATCATCGCAAAGCAGAGGATTTGCCCCATGCTGAATTGTCCTATGATAAAACCTAGTTGGACATCTGGTAGGCGGAAAAACTCAATAAAGAATCTGATTATTCCGTAACAGATCAGGAATAGTGCGGAAATTATTCCGGTATGTTTTACCTTTGTTTTTGCCAGCCAAAGAATTGCCAACAATAGTAGTCCTTCTCCCAGGGCTTCATAGATTTGGGATGGATGCCTGGGGTATGGACCACCGTTGGGAAATATTGTCCCCCACCGGAGGGTCGTAATCCTTCCGTAGAGCTCTCCATTTAGGAAATTTCCAATTCTTCCAAAGAAGAGGCCAAATGGGGCTACAAGCGTCATTGAATCGCCAAGGTGTAAAAAGGGAATGTTTTTCTTTTTTGAATATATCCATGCAACAAATATTACCCCCGCAAGCCCCCCATGGAACGATAGCCCCCCTTCCCATATTGCGAATATGCTTAGTGGGTGTTGTAAGTAAATTGTTGGGTTGTAAAAGATTACATAAAAAATTCTCGCGCCAATCAAAAGGCCTACAAACAGCCAGAATAGCAAATCACTTATTTCTGGGTAAGAAAATTTGAAGAAGCCTTCTTTGGATAATTTTCTTAGGAATAAAAAAGCTACTATAAATCCAAGTACATACATTAGTCCGTAATATCGGATCTCTACAGGGCCCAGATGGACAAGTACGGGGTCTATATTAAAAGCGATTACAGGTATTAAGTTCATGTTCTCTCTGGTTCTTGACCAGAGGAAATTATCCTTGTTTACAGGTTTAAATTCAAGTATCGTTTTGCCGTTGTTTGTTTGATTCATCAAGGGAGGTATCTATGCGTGTGTTGTTTGGTGTTTTTGCTCTCCTTTTTATTCAATTAACTTTTTCAACTGATGCATTGGCCCTGATAGAAGATGAGAACTCCATTGCTATCATTATGGAGGCCTGGGGTACCGGCGTGGATAATAAATCGATGTTGAAAACGCTGAGAAATCTTAAAGAGGCCGGTGTTGATGATAAGGATATTGGTCGTATGGTGAAGGCTGGTGGCACCGGAGCCGATAGCAGTGCGTATTTAAGAACATATTTCAATCTGGTGAAAGAGGATATTAATGCTGGTGCGAGGGGTAGACTGATTGAAAAATGGGGGACAGGGGCGGATAACGGCTCGCTTTTAAGGGGATTTCACTCGGTTGCGGATCAGGGCGTTAATGACCATGAGGCGATAGCCAGATTGATCAATACCTTTGGTACGGGTGCTGATAATCCGGCTGTTGTAAACACCTTTTTGCGGGTCCGGGATTTACCCTAATAAGGAGATTTCTTTTTTTATTTATTTTTTTAACTTTTGATGCCGATAGATACCTCTGAGTTGGTTTATATTGAAAGGAGCCTCTATGTCGGTTGCGAAGGTTACTGAGATTTCAGCATCTTCAACAAAGAGTTTTGAAGACGCCATTCAGCAGGGAATCAGCCGTGCCTCTAAAACATTAAAAAACATAAAGAGTGCATGGGTGAAGGAGCAATCCGTAGTTGTAAATAATGGAAAACCCTCAGAATATAGAGTCGATTTGAAGGTTACGTTTGTTTTGGAAGACTAGCAAAGCATCATCCTGAGGCGAAGCAACGTCATCCTGAGGCGAAGCAACGTCATCCTGAGGCGAAGCAACGTCATCCTGAGGCGAAGCCGAAGGATCTTATTGAGATTGCTTCGTCGCGCTTGGCGCTCCTCGCAATGACGTGATCGTCATCCCGGCTTTCGCCTGGATCTTTTATCTGCTTGTTTAATTTCTAATTTGCTTTTACGATTATGTAATCCTATGGTGAAAATCTATACAAAAAAAGGTGATAAGGGTGAGTCTGGCTTGTTTACCGGAGAGAGAATTCCGAAGCATTCACTCTTTTTTCATGCCTATGGAAATGTAGATGAGCTGGCCGCGATTCTTGGGTTGGCCGTTTCCTGTACAACTGATAAAGAGATCAAGGATATAATAATTGAAATCCAAAGAGATCTGTTTCAGATAGGATCTGATTTATCCACCCCTGTGGGAAACGCAGAAAAAGAGAAAAAAATCGACAGGGTATCTCCAGAGCAGACTATAAAATTAGAAAGAATAATCGATAAATTTGATTCGCAGTTGCCGGAATTAAAAAACTTTATTCTTCCCGGAGGCACAATTCCCGCCTCATATCTTCATTTTGCCCGGACGGTCTGCAGAAGGGCTGAAAGGTACGTATCTGCCTTAACAAATGAGGGAAAAGCGAACAAAGAGGTATTAATTTATCTAAATCGTCTCTCGGATCTGCTCTTTGTTTTAGCAAGGGTACTAAACAACCGCTCTAATATAAAAGAGACAATTTGGAAGAGGTCTTAGCCAAATTTTGTCACATTTCGCGCCTGATCAAGGCAAAATTTAAAAACTAGTCCAATAAAATCAAATAGTTATCAAGGAGATCCTTGGCCTCAGACTTGCAGAAATAACAGGTTGGAGTGCCTCAACCCCTGTGGATAGCCATGATTAAGTGAGGATATTAGAGATATGAAAAAGAGTTTTTTAATTTTGACCACAATAATTTCTCTGTTTGGAATTGTTGGATGTGGCGATGAGGATCCCCCTGTTGCTGCGGGCCCTTCAACTTCTGGAGGGTCTATTACAGGTGCGTGCGGAGCAGCGTTTCCGATATATGTGGAGAATGTAAGATCTGTTCCTATTTCAAGCGAGGCCCTACCTCCAGGCGCTTACGACTATATTGGCGCTGATCTCTATATTGATAAAACAAGATTTGGTTACACAGAGAGATGGCAGATTCACCAGGAGGTAACACCCTTAGGTGCTTTTACTGCAAACATTGCATGCACATTCCCTAATCCGGACATAAACGATCAATTGTATGGAAGTATGGTAGGTATGTATAGCATGTATGTTTCTCCGGAGGGGAGACATGATCTTCAATTGCAGGAATATTTTGTCAAAAGGGATTTCGGACGCAAAGAGCCGATCTGGAGTTTTGGAGCGCCGGTTCCACTTAGAACAACCAACTTCAATAGTTATGTCGGTTTATTGGCGGATTATTCAGACAACTATTATTTTTTCCAGACCGATCCTGATCATTACGAATATAGGGCATCGGTAGAATATCGTAACTATTTTGATAATGACTTATATCACCTTAATATTGCGGTTCGTCTGAAGTTTACCCCGTTGGGACGTGGCCCTCGACTTCCGTAACCAACCCATTGGTTATTCATAAACATCATCTCTATGGCCAATTTTAATGACTAATACAGTTTTTCCCTCGATTTTATAAATTACCCTATATTTTCCAACCCTAAGCCTTCTGCACCCCTTTAGACTATATTGGAGCGGTTTACCAAACTCTATTGGATTGGTTTGTAATTTCTTTTCAATCGCATTCCTAATATTAATTTGCTCCGTATGGGAGATACCAGGTAAGTCGCCTTCTACAACGCTTTCAAGATATTCAATATTAGACACTATTTTTTCCAGACTTTGCCATGAGGAATTCGTTTTTCATTTTTTTCTAATCTTTCGTCAGCAATTTCAGAGAAATAACGATCTTCTTCTAGCTCCATGGCAAACCTAATTAACCTGATGCTTAGATTAGAAAGTGAGCTTTGTTCCCTCTTGGAAAGCCTGCTTAATGCAGTAAAAAGGTCTTTATCAACAGTAATGTTAATTCTTTTCTTAAGTGTAGGCATACATCGGTTCTCCCACGATAAGTGTAACACTGGTGTTACACTCATGTCAATGCATGCTTTATTGCGGACCAGCCGGTATATTATATCGGCGAAATAACGAAAGCATCGTTCCCGCGTAGAGTCATTCCGGCGCAGGCGGGAATCCAGATCCCCGTTTTCACGGGGATGACGCTTTCGTTATTGCAAGGAGGTCCGCAGGAGACCCTTCACTACGCTCAGGACAGGCTCCGCCATCTGTGTATTAAAAGGCGGGCTTTTCTGAAATATGTTATTTAAGCTCTTTTTTCTTTGCCCTAACATGCCTAGTTAAAATCATCTTTAAATATGCTTGGTATCTCAAGCCCTCACAATCAGCCAATTCTTTTAAATCTCGAATTAAATCAACTGGAATACGAATTGAGGTGGGCAGCGGTCGTTCATCTGGTAATTCTATCTTGGCAACCTTTGCATGCTTTGGATCTCTACCATATCTTCCACTTTCCCATTCTTTTTGTTCTGCATCATCGATTGCATCTTGAGCAAATTTTTCAAACTTTTTTTTGGGTTGTACTTTCATATAATTCTTTTTCCTCCTTGCTTGGTTCATATGCTGTTCGCAACACTGCTAACCCTTCTTCTATGTAAGGAATGATAACTAATTTTAACAATCTTCCTTCAAACGTCTCAGATATAAACCAGACAGTATGTGGCTTTGATTTATGTTTCTCCCTATCATCAATAAGCATTGGTCCTTTGAAATTAAAAAACGCTTCTTCAGCTTCTATAAAATCTACAGAATGAATAAATTTGATTTTTTCTTTTACAGCCCCAGTTGCTATTAACCACATTAATATTGCCCTATTTAAGCCTAAATAGTAGCTACAATGTAGCGCTTTGTCAAGGATATATTTTGCATTAAATATTTGGAATAGTTTCAAATATTTAATGCAAAATATATCCTTGACAAAGCGCTACATTGTAGCTACTATTTAGGCTTAAATAGGGCA
>MGRR01000058.1 GCA_001798265.1 Deltaproteobacteria bacterium RIFCSPHIGHO2_12_FULL_43_9 | reverse complement strand
TAATCAACCTGTAGCGCTTTTATTCCCGGAAGAATCTTTCCTTCGAGCAATTCCAGGGTCGCCCCTCCCCCCGTGGAGATATGGGATATTCTACCACTGAAACCTGTCTTATTAATTGCCGCGACGGAATCACCACCGCCAACAATGGAAAACGCGGAGGTCGTAGCCACAATCTTTGCCAGTTCAAAGGTCCCTCTATGGAAGGGCTCTTTCTCAAAAACCCCCATGGGACCGTTCCAGACAATGGTTCTGGCCATCCTTATCTCCTTGGAAAAAAGGGTTAATGATTTTGGTCCTATATCTACACCCATCCAGCCATCGGGAATATCAACCCCTTTTGTCTCACTGATTTTGCCGCTCCCATCCAGGCTGGTTGAGATGACATGATCAACGGGGAGCAGCATCTTTACATCGTGCCGCTTTGCTTTTGACAAAATCTGACGAGCTTTATCTAAAAATGTATCGTCAACCATGGATGATCCAATCTTCGCACCACCAGCCTTTAAAAAGGTATAGGCCATTCCTCCACCAATTATCAACGCATCCACCTTGTCTAACAGTGAAGAAATAACCCTCAATTTATCTGAGATTTTCGCCCCTCCTAAAATCGCTATGAAAGGCTTCTTTGGCGCCTCAAGCAGGGAGTGGAACGCCTCGATCTCTTTCATCAATAGCCGCCCAGCACCTTTATGCGTCAAATATTTCGGAACACCGACAATGGAAGCATGTGCCCTGTGCGAAGCACCAAACGCGTCATTGACATAAAGATCCCCATATTGCGCGAGCTTCTTCGCAAAATCATCCTGGTTGGCCTCTTCTCCCGGCCAGAACCTCAGGTTTTCCAATAATAAAATCTCTCCATCTTTTAAACCCAGAGAGAGCTTTTTAACAATCGCGTGTCCGCAATCCTCGGGGAAAACGATATCCTGATTCAGGATTTCAGATAGTCTCTCTCCAATAATTGACGTGGAATACGCCAGATTTCTCTCACCCTTTGGACGTCCGAAATGTGTGGCAAGCACTATTCTGCCACCCATATTTTTTAAATCGTTTATTGTTGGAAGCGCGGCCCTGATTCTTGTATCGTCCAGAATCTTTCCATCTTCGAATGGAACATTAAAATCAACACGCAAAAAAACACGACGCTCACTAACATTTAAATTATCAATTGATAAAATCTTCATTACAACTTGGCTCTTTTACCAATTAAAGAAGCAAGGTCAATCATCCTGTGTGAAAAACCGACTTCGTTATCATACCAAGCGAAGACTTTTGCAAGTTTTCCACCGGTGACCTGTGTCAGGGGGGCGTCAAAGATAGCGGAGAATGGGCTCCCATTAAAATCGACAGAAACCAGTTCATCATCTGAATAGGATAGAATTTTCGAGTATTTATCTTTGGAGGCCTTCTTAAATAGATTATTTATAGATTTTTCGGTTGCATTTTTTTCGAGCAAAACAGTCAAATCGACCATTGAAACATTTGGCGTCGGAACCCTGATTGCGATTCCGGTAAGCCTATTTTTTAAATTTGGCAATATTTTTTCAACCGCCTTTGTGGCTCCCGTAGATGTGGGGATTATTGAGAGGGCGGCTGCCCTCGCCCTTCGCAAGTCTGAATGCCTGTTATCAAGCAACCTCTGATCACTCGTGTAAGAGTGTACTGTTGTCATCATCGCATTTTTAATCTTAAATGCGTCATCAATAATTTTCGCGACAGGGGCAACACAATTTGTTGTGCAGGAGGCATTTGAGATTATTTTATGTTTGTCCGGTTTAAAAGCATCATCATTAACGCCGAAACATAGAGTAATGTCCGCATCATTGCTTGGAGCTGAGATCAGTATAAACTTCGCGCCATTGGCGAAATGAGACTGCGCCTCTTGTCTCTTCTTGAACACACCGGTACATTCCAAAACAATATCTACGCTATTAGACTTCCAGTTTATTTTGGATGGATCCACTTCATGAGAGGTAACGATCTTTTTTCCATTCAGCGTTATATCTTTTCTTCCAGATTTTACATCTCCCTCAAACCTCCCATGCACGGAATCGTACTTTAGCAGGTGAGCCATCTGCCCCGGGGTGGCTAGATCATTTATCGCAACGATCTCGATTGATTTAAACCGCTCTTCAGATGCCGCAACAGCAATCATGCGACCTATTCTACCAAAACCATTTATGCCAACTTTTACACCCATAAAATTCCTAAGTAAGTTCGCGGGGTTAAGCCATATTTGATACGGCGCGGAGTATACACCCGCGCATCATTCAGTCAAGATAGGGTCTTTCCCGAATTTAGTGGAACCTGACTATCGTCATCCTGAGCCGAAGGCGAAGGATCTCCTGCTAAATTGTGAAGAGATCCTTCGCCTTCGGCTCAGGATGACGCTCAAGACACCGTTGTGTATCACGATTAACCTTCACTAAATAACGGAAAGAATCGTCAAGATAATCAGGATTCATTATCTCACTAACGGCGCCGGAAAGGCTAGTGCCGGATTGGCAGCCTTTTTGGCAATCCACTGCGCATCTACAATAGTTATCCTATTATTATAATCAACATCCCCTCTTTTAAACTCTTCTGCCGTTAATCTGATTAGTCCGGACGCGGCACGGGCAACCTTTAGCGCGTCAATGACAGTAACCCTGGCATCATTTGTAACATCACCGGTTATAAGGATCTGATTATAGTAAATCTGAAGATATCCTTCTCCAATACTGTTGACGTAAACCATAACATCTAGATCGCCATCACCATCCGCGTCTGCCAATCCCACATGATCGGTTGTATCAAATGTTCTCTCCTTTGGAGCGTACTCAAAAGATTTATTCACAAATCTCCACACTCCGGCATCATCTATCTCTGTTACACCAGCGCCAAATTTTCCACGTCCACTTATGGTGGTGGTTCCTGGCATCAAATCTCCACCAAACCCAACCAGATCTGAATCTCCATCCCTGTCGATGTCTCCAAATTGGTAACTCATGAGAAGATCGACTCCAAACGCGCTCTTCTCATCTACGCGGTTCAGGGTAAACCATCCCGGATTTGCTCTACCCTGATTGATATAAAGCAACCCTCTGCCTGCGTAAAAATCGTGATAGCCATCTTTATTAATGTCCGCGACAGTGAGCAGCATATAACCTCTGTCGCGAATGCCGAGCTGATTTGAAGCATCCCTGAAGGTAAGATTTCCGTTGTTTATTAAAAGAAGCGCACCACCGCTGCCTGTAGTGTTGAATATCGCATCCAAATCATTATCATTGTCTACGTCTACTAATTTCCCACCATAATACATCCCACTACCCACATTGAATCCAGCTCTCGCAGTTGCATCAACAAAATGTGCCTGCCCATCATTAAGTAACAATATATTTCCACCGGAGCAGCTACCGGCAAGTATTACGTCCAGATCACCATCTTTATCTACGTCACCAATGTCGCCATCAAAACCACACATCGCGCCTTCAAATGTTATTGATCCACCTCTTGTGAATTTACCATGCCTATCATTTAACAACACAAAGTGAGGAACTCCTCCTGAAAGGTTAAAATTAACTACAAAAAGATCTATTGAACCATCCTTGTTGAAATCGCCAGTAAGTAGAGATGTAGTAAACCCCCGTAAATCGGGCAGGAGACCCAAGGTTCTGTCACTAAAATTTCCAAGACCATCACCAATATAGATATTATTTTGTGCCGGAGCGAGAGAAGATCCAACAATATTTGCAATGTTTCCTTGAATAATATCCCTGTCCCCGTCACCATCAACATCGAATACCGCGCTTGTATATGCTGATCCTGGGGTAAACTGGGATGGATCTGTTTCCGTAAAAAAGACGGGACCTTTTCTGAATACCCCGAAATCGGTCGAATTGCCTGCCTGAAGCCTGAAAATATAATCTCCATCCGAAAGGCCCGGAGGGAACGTCCAGGTATATGAAAAGGCACCGTCGGCATTTATGGGAAAATTTTGCGCAATTACGGTGAATGGCGCCGAAAAATCACTCAACGGTCTGTAGCTCAGGGTTACTAAGGTTGGCGAGTTCACCATAATAAAACCTTCAAACGTAACTTTTTTGTCATTTTTCATCGGAATCAGGGTCGGCCTGGTGATTCTAACGTCATAGAGAGAGCCATCAGACATCGCCTTAGCGGCATCTAAATGCCCATGCCCCTGGCTTAGTTCAAAGTTAAAGTTGTGCTCTCCACCTAATTTCATAGCCGCGGCAGCCTGATCCGCATTCAACATGGGGAATTGGGAGCGTACTAATCCCGCAACCCCCGCCGCATTCGGTGATGCCATGGATGTGCCGGCTAATCTTATATAGTCAG
This sequence comes from Deltaproteobacteria bacterium RIFCSPHIGHO2_12_FULL_43_9, assembly GCA_001798265.1. Classification (GTDB taxonomy): domain Bacteria; phylum Bdellovibrionota; class O2-12-FULL-43-9; order O2-12-FULL-43-9; family O2-12-FULL-43-9; genus O2-12-FULL-43-9. The sequence goes on along the minus strand of MGRR01000058.1, from coordinate 4,584 downwards.
TGCCGATTATCCATGGCATTGTCCTTGGATCGGTCCTATATCTGGCGTTAGCGGCCAATAAACTTATTACGTTGTAGATTGGATCGCGAAGCCCGGGTAAAAGGTTTGGAGAGAGACCACCGCCAGGCGCAGCAATGTCAATAGCCAATCCGTAGTTTGAAAAAGAGGCGTTAACCTTGTTTGGAGCAGCGGCTGCTATTGTAACTGCGCGCCTCACACCCGCCGGGGAATAGAAAGCGGCAAGATCAGAGCTGTTTCCGGCAGCCACGACAACTACCACATCATTATCAAAGGCAAAATTTACCGTGTCTTCTAATACCTTAGAATATCCGCTCGCTCCAAGTGACATATTTATAACATCAGCCTGAAGAGAGACCGTGTACAATATACCCTCCACAATGCCAGCAATCGTACCAAAACCTAAACCCGATAGGACCTTTACTCCAACGACTCTGCATGAGGGGCAGCCACCCGCGATACCTATCGTGTTATTATCTTTTGCCGCGATTAGTCCGGCAACATGGGTGCCATGACCATTATCATCGTCACTATTGTTATCCCGGGTAGCAAAATCCCATCCACTAACATCGTCGACAAATCCATTTCCGTCGTCATCTATGCCATTACCGGGAATTTCACCGCTGTTTGTCCAGATATTCATAGAGAGATCGGGGTGGGTTTTATCAACACCTGTATCCACAACCGCTACCAGTACCCCGGGACTTCCTTGCGTAATCTCCCAGGCGCCACTTGGACCCGTGAGATTCATATTAAACGAAGAGTAGGCATCTGCCATGCCATCCGTAAAAATTGTCGATTGATTCAGGAAAGTATCATTGGGAAGATATTGAGTTGTCAAAATCAGATTTGGTTCGACGTGAGAGATTAATGCTTTATATTCCTCGCTCTCATTAACCCTCAGATCCTGAAGAAGTTTTTCACCTCTACCCTTAACAACGACGATTCTCTCGAGTCTTCCAGGCTTGATTCCCTTTTTATAAAAATAATTTTTCAGACCATTGGAAATGAGGGGCCTGCCGTTAAAATTTCTCGAGAAGCTCTGCACATCGACGCCACTTTTTAATTCAACAAGAAGGCCGTCAGCCGGAACTTTTCCGTTTGATTCAAGAATCGAATATATTGCCCCATGTGCGGTTGCGGCTATTAAAAAAAACGAGAGTACTATGAACAATTTTAGTCTACCGTAATACATAAATCCCTCCAGGATTCTGTTGTGAATGACCCCGAGATAGGAAATCGGCAATGTATGGTAATTTCTTAAGGAAAATTAAAAGTTTCGTCTTAGAAAGAATGAAGTGATTATCGTCATCCCCGTGAAAACGGGGATCTGGATTGTCTTACACTTTAATGGATCCCTGCTTTCGCAGGGATGACGCTTTCGCAGGGATGACACACGTGCTGAATAGTTACAACTATTTTCACTGCTTAGAACCTGAACATTATCCTTCCTCCACCCAATCCCCAGTATGTCTCAATAACGCTTCCGCTCGGGTTAAAATTCACAAAGAGTGAATTTACCCAGAAATGAGCATCGAGGCTTAGCCATTTTGTAAACCAATAGGTCAAAGCCGCCTCTCCCCGGAACATTGCTGCCGGGTTACTTGGGCTTACCCCCGCCTGGGTTCTTCCGGATTCCACGTATTCCCCTATGCCAGCCCCCGCATCAACATAAGCGTTCAGATTTGTGAGAATTCCATTAAGAGGGAATAAAAATCTTCCCCCAAGATAAACGCTGTTGAAATAATGATCCACAACGACAAGTGGAGAAGTATCGACATTAAAATCGTAAAAAAGATATCCAACCTTGGCCCAAACTTGCGGAGAATCGTAATATGGCCCCCATGCGAACCTGTACTGCAGGTTTGTCCAGAGGAAACTGATATCGGGACGAATGATGGGTGTTGGCGCGGTGTTACCCTCAACATCTGTCTGTCTATCGAATGTATTGTTCATAAACGCGACCATGGCGCCAAGATCGTCGCCAAATAGCCTGAATGGGAATCCCCACCATGTCAGATCGATTTGTCCATATGCTTTATCAATTCCCGTGGTATTTGAATTCGCAACATCTCCACCAATAATTGTTTCCGTATGCCCATATGTAACACCCAGTCCAAGATCAATGCTTGGTCCACGGAGCCATCTTCCTTCATAAGCGGCCGGATAAAACTCTCCAAACATCGATTTACCCCAGAATGCGATCCAATTTGGATCCCTGTCGGCATAGCGAATGTTGTACCAAAGCCCTGTTGCTGTTGTGACAACCGTCTCTCCCCGGTCAACCCTTATGTTGTAACGCTTTGCCCTGACCGGATCATAAAGGAGCTCCTGCACCTTTACAGATGATATTACTAACTGGCTCTGATCAAATGGAATGTCCCCCTGATCATACTGCTGATAGAAAAGCGGAGAGGCTGGATCTGGCGGAATGTAGGCTCTGACAAAAATCCTCTTACCAGAGAGCGCATCACGAATCGCCGGATGGCTTTGAAGTCTCTCTAATAACCCAACTCCATACGCACGTGCTTCAGCCTCGTTATTGGTTGGATGAAAATATTCTACCACCACGAATTCGTCATCGTATTGACTCATTAAAGTGGCGAGGTTTTGCAGTTTATCCGTTAAAGCCGGGTTAGAAACATAATTGGGATCATTGACATCGAATACATTCACCGTCGTTCTTATATGTCCGGGTGGCACTACCCTTATATAAAGATAAGGACTAAGCGATCTTTCATCATTAGGATACTGAACCTCAAGCTGGGCAATTAACCTATCGCCAACCTTAACAGGTTTCCCAGTCCGATCTGTGCCTGACCAGGCAATAACAGATGGCAACGTTGGGTTGTCTGAAGCGTTTGCCATCTCTCCAACCACATCACCTACATCATTCTTAATTGTAAGCCGCCATGAAAGTATTGGAAGCGTTGCATCAAACCGATATGGCCGGAAGAATATACTCCCCGTACCCCCATCAAGCTCTTTTACATACCGATGAGTAATCCATCCTTCTGTACCATCCGGGAGCCTAACCTGATACCATCTCTCTTTTCCCAGAACCTCAAGTTCATCCCCGTTATGTACTATGGTCAGCATATCGTACATCATTCCTGGGCCAGTCCTGATATTTACATCACCCCAAGGTGCACCCGTAACAACAACCCGTTTGCCTGGACCGAATTTACCAGCTTCAATTACACTCTCGCCACCAACACCCCCCATATAGAGACCAACTTCTCTATTAGGTTCAGGAATACCATCGATTTCGGTATATAATGTTTCAGCAACAATGTGATTTATCTCCTGAGGAAGTGGATCCTTTTTGAGATATACAATGGCGTCTGGTGTCGATGCAGAGAACGCAAACGGGCTATGAAGCAGAATATAAATGGTTGATAGCAGGAGAAATCGCAATCTTTGAACTCTAAATCCCATCGGTCACCTCAGGTTCTCAAAACAAGTTGTTAAAATGGACAACCTCTGGAGCAAATTTTCCCACTATTTATGCATACTTAAGTATAAGACAGTGCTATTTTATGGGTCAAGAAATGTATTTTAAATTCCAAGTCCTTGCCAAATCGATAAAGTTTGCCAATATTTTAATCCCACCCCGGGTTAAAATCGATTCTGGATGGAATTGAACGCCATAAATAGGCAAAATTTTGTGTGAAATGGCCATTATTGTGCCATCTTCGGTTGTGGCATCGATTTTAATTTCAGTGGTCATGGAGTCCGGATCAATAACCAGAGAATGGTATCTGGTGGCGTAAAATGGATTCTCTGTGCCATCAAAGAGCCCTTTGGATTCATGATAAATAAGTGATGTTTTTCCATGCATTATTGTATCAGCATGGACAACCCTTCCACCAAAAGCCTGACCTATGGCCTGATGTCCCAGGCAAACCCCCAATATTGGAATCGTAGCCCCAAATCGTAAAATTACCGGGATTGAAATTCCTGAATCGGCCGGGGATTTCGGCCCCGGGGAAATAATAATTGCGTCATATTTTGCTTTTTCAATTTCCTGCAATCCTATTTCATTATTCCGGAAGACATCTACTTCGGCCCCTAGAACCCTGAAATAATCGACCAGTATGTAGGTAAATGAATCGAAATTATCGATCATGAGCAATCTGTAGTCATTGCGAGGAGGACTGCAGGTCCGACGAAGCAATCTCCGGGATTGCTTCGCTACGCTCGCAATGACGTGTTTGTCATCCCGGCGAAAGCCGCGATCTCCGCTCGCAATGACGGCTTTCGTCATCCTGAGCCGAAGGCGAAGGATCTCAGCGAGGGATTGCTTCGCTGCGCTCGCAATGACGGCTTTCGTCATCCTGAGCCAAAGGCGAAGGATCTCAGCGAGAGATTGCTTCGCTGCGCTCGCAATGACGGCTTTCGTCATCCTGAGCCAAAGGCGAAGGATCTCAGCGAGGGATTGCTTCGCTACGCTCGCAATGACGGCTTTCGTCATCCTGAGCCAAAGGCGAAGGATCTCAGCGAGGGATTGCTTCGCTGCGCTCGCAATGACGGCTTTCGTCATCCTGAGCCGAAGGCGAAGGATCT
>MGRR01000057.1 GCA_001798265.1 Deltaproteobacteria bacterium RIFCSPHIGHO2_12_FULL_43_9 | reverse complement strand
TTTTCCTGTGAAGTGGCGTAGCTTAGACGAAGGAAGCTTTCGGCTCCGAAGGCGCTGCCCGGAACAACCGCAACCCGCGCCTTTTCAATCAGATAGTCCGCGAGCGCGACAGATGTTGGGTGGTTTGTAGTTAGATATTTGGAGAAATCGGGGAATAGATAAAACGCCCCGTCTGGTTTTATGTACTCGATGTTTGGAATGTTTTTTAAAAGTGAAAGCATTAAATCTCTTCTCTGCTGGAATCTTTCCCTGAACTCCTTTACGCAGGCTTGATCACTTGTGAGCGCTTCTACCGCCCCTTTTTGTGCAATGCTGTTGATATTTGATGTGGTCTGCCCCTGAAATTTCGCCATTGCAAGGGTTATAAACGCGGGGGCGACTGAATATCCGATTCGCCATCCAGTCATCGCATAAGCCTTTGAGAGACCGTTTATGATAATCATTCTTTCTCTAAGCTCTGGCGCCACATGGAGAAAAGAGGTAAATTTTTTCGAGTCGTAAACCAATTGTTCATAAATGTCGTCTGAGACAATGTAAATATTTTTGTTCTTTATAAGAACGGTGGATAGTTCTTTTAATTCGTCTGCCGTATAAGACACGCCAGTTGGGTTTGAGGGACTATTGAAAATCAGCACCTTTGTTCTCTCTGTAATAGATCTCTTGAGCTGCTCCGGTGTGATTTTAAAACCACGTTTTAGGGTCGTTTGCATGAATCTTGGAATGCCCCCTACAAGGCTCACCATCTCCGGGTAAGATGTCCAGTACGGAGTTTGTATTAATACCTCGTCCTGCGGGTCAATAAGAACGCTTAGCGCATTAAAAAGCGCCTGCTTCCCTCCGTTAGTGGCGATTGTCTCTTCGGGCCGGAAATCGAGATGGTAGTCACGGGACATCTTGGTAACTATTGCCTGTCGTAATTCGGGAATACCCGCAACATCTGTATATTTTGAGAAACCTGCTTTTATAGCATTAATTGCCTCAGCTTTTATATGTTCAGGCGTATCGAAATCCGGCTCTCCGGCGGAAAAATCTACTACCGGTATCCCTGCCCTTTGCAACTTTTTTGCATTCGCGGCAACAGCGAGTGTATGGGAAGGCTGAATCTGCTGAATCCGTTTGTTCAAACTCATTTTCGTAATTTTTCCCGCAATCTTTGTTCAGCAATTGGTGGCACTAACCCTTTTACTGAACCACCAAGAGAGACAACCTCCTTTATGGTTCTGGAACTTAAATAGTAGTAGGTTTCCCCTGTCATCATAAAAATGGTCTCAACCTTGGGATTTAATTTTTTATTCATTGAGGCCATCATATATTCATATTCGAAGTCGGATATGGCCCTAAGACCTCTAATCACCAAATTAATATCGTGCTTCTTTGAATACTCCATAATGAGGCCATCCCAGTAATCTATTGTTATATTTTTTTTACCTTCAAATAGATTTTTTAGGATATCCAATCTCTCCTCTTTAGAAAGAAGACCCGGTTTATCCGGAGATCTTGCGATTAAAAGCACCAAATGGTCCACAATCTTCAGGGCTCGTTCTATTATATCCAAATGGCCGTTCGTTATAGGATCAAAACTTGCGGGATAAATTGCTTTCATTCAGTTTTCCGAAAAAAGGAGAGTTTCGACCTTCCATATATCCGTTGGTCATACCTGTGTAAAGGGGGATAGGCATCCAACAGCTCTGCCTCTTTAGGGGCACGAAATATAACTAAGGCACCTTTCTTCAACCACTTTAATGTTGACACCACCTGAAGGGTTTTTAGCCCGACGGCTTTCCCAAAGGGTGGATCCAGGAAGGCGATATCCACACCCTCTTTAACCATTTTTAAAGAGGCAGGGAGCGATCCAACAATCAATTCAGCCCTATTTAAAACACCACATTTTTCGATATTTGATCGTAAAACCTTGGCAACCACCCGATTCTCCTCAAAAAAAATCACTTTCCCGGCCCCCCTTGAGAGTGCCTCAAGTCCAACCGCACCACTACCGGCAAAACAATCAATGACCGTTGCGTCAGATAGGCTCGAACCCAAAATATTAAAAAGGGATTCCCGTATCTGATCAAGCATTGGGCGAACAGTGAGCCCTTTTACTGTTTTTATGATTCTACCCTTTAAACTTCCGGCTATGATTCTCATAGGTTATTTATTTCATACAAATGAGTACAGTACCAATTTATTTATTTAATCAATTTTAAGCTAGAAAAATAGGAATTGGTTTAGTACACTCCTCCGATGAAGAGATTCATTTCAAATTTTTTCTAGAAAATCAATGCATAACTCAGACTTTACGACAACTGTTGATATTAATTCGTTTCCCTTTGATGAAACTATAATAAAACCAAATTCCGGGGTCTCACCCGAGATTTCATCCGATATTTCGATCGACCAGCTCGATTTCGGCTTTGCTATTAATAATACCGCCCAGATTATTGACAACACTAAAACGGCTGTAGGTACTAATGAGGAAAAATCACCTGCCATAAAGAGAAATATTCGGGATATTTTAGGTGAACTGCTTAATTATTTAACAAATGATGTCTTTCACAGAAAGCACGAACTCCTTCAGTTGACAGCAAGCAGGCGTGAAAAGGTCTTGCATGACCTTGATCAGATTGCCTCAAATTCCACATATTCTGATAAAAACATCACTCAGGAACAATTTGAGACCCTAATTTATTCAGATGATCCCGAAACAGAGAAAGTCCTATCTATATTTTCACACAGGGTCGCTTATTCTACTTTATTGAAGTTTATTTTGGTAAAATACTGGGTTGATCTTGGGCTGTTAAATGAAAAAAATGTTAAATATTCTGATCTTAACTGGACGATTTCCAAGATTTTATCATCTGTTACGCAAAATCTGGTAGCGGATAAACATAGCTGGTTATTCATAAAACAGAATTCTTACTCGTGGTATAGAACACCACAGGAGTTAATAGAGGTTATAATACAAAGGCTACAACCATTTTCTTTGAGAGATTCCAGTTGCGATATTATAAATTTTATTTATGAACATTATCTTAAAAATATTTCAAATAATCCCTACTTTAACCTGACCCCGACTCCGCTTGTTAAATTCACATGGGATAAGATTCTAAATAATGAGAACCACGCCACTTCGTTTTTCAGGAAACTAGGGATGCATTTTCAAACCAAATTAGTATTTGACCCGGCTATGGGGTCCGGAAATTTTCTCTCCGAGATTGCCCAGAGGATTAAAAGGGAAATAAACGCGAAAGGGGATGTAAAAGCCAAGGATCAGCTATTATCAGCGGCAATAACCGGCGGGCTGTATGGCTGCGATATTGATCCTTTTTCCTATATTTTTGCTGAAATTAAACTACTCTGGATACTCTCTCCAACCTTCAATAACAAAAAGGATTTTCCCTCGGCTTCCTCACTGACACTTTCGATCATCCACCAAAATTCCCTAAAACTACACGGTGAAGACCAGCTTGAATTTGATCAATCCAAAAAACCACCGAAGCTAGAAAGTGATTTCAAGTTTAATCTCCTACCCCTGGAAGGACACCTGAAGAACGTTTATTCAAAGATAAAAAACAGCGCCCGTTTTGATTTTGTAGTCTGCTGCCCGCCAGAATCCCGGGAACAGGCTGAACAACTAATTATTAAAGAAACCTCCGCGCATTTACCTTATTGGCAACAATTCTATTGCGGCAATATGGATTATTCTTCCTGGTTTTTTATTCTGGGTCTCTCAAAACTCAGGGAGGGTGGAAAACTTGGATTTGTAACAAACAGCTATTGGCCAACAAGTGAAGGTGGCACTAAATTACGGAAATATATTCTAGAAAATGCCAAAATAATCGAGATTATAGATCTAAATACCTACATACTGCCCAATGAGCACAATCCCATTCCGCGATATATAACAATCCTGGAGAGATGCAGCAGTAAAGAAAACAGGGATCAGAATAAAATAAAAATAACCAGGGTAACAAGTTCCGGAAAAAACATACCATTAACTGATCTATTAAATAGACTATTGCAAGCCGGAAAAACAATTACCTCGCATGGTCAGGTCATAGAAACCGATCTCTTTCAGATATTTTTCAGCGCCATTCCACAATCCGATTTAGACCAGAATCCATGGACGATAATCCAGGAAAGTGGTTTTAGCGGCGTTTTGCACCAGATAGCGAAAACAAAGGTCACACTTGGAACCCTTGCCTTCCTGGCCCGCAAAGAGGGGGCTGAAGAGGCCGAAGAAATCGGTACGGAAAATGGAACTACCCATACGTCTATTTGCCAGGAATTCCTCTTCTCGCCCGAAACTGCTCGCGTAAATAATTTTCATTTACAGGGTGACCTTGGAAAAATATCCGCAAGAGACATAGTAATTTGCAAAAAACCGAATACTAAAGAATCAATCCATTATATCCAGGCGATTCTTAATTCATCGTTGGCCACTTTCTGGTATCAGCACAACGGGAACCAGAGAAACAGCAAATTTGTATACACAGTTAACACCTTAAAACTTATGCCGATAAGAACGATAAAATTCGACGATAAGGAGGATGAAATCCTGCGCGAAAGGAAATCGCGCTTTGAACAGGCCGCAAAAAGAAAGGATTTCAAATTTCTTGAGGCAAGCCTTAAATTAGAAATCGATCACGGTAATGAGGAATTGGTTCATGACGCGATTGTATTCATTACGAATGAAATAGGTGAGATAAGAAAAAAGGCAACCAAGTACAAACCATTTATACTTAAAAATGCAAAAGGGGCTGACACCATTTCCAATATCGCGATATTTCCGATTTTTCCGAAAAACAGGCTTGCCCTTCTCAGGGAACATACCGCTATTCAGATGGAGGTATGCGGCGAGACAAATATTCAAACCTTCTGCCTCGCTGGGGTCTCCAGAGAATCAGGCATCAAATATGAGTCTGAACACCTTTTGCTTATTTCAAATGATAGTGGAACCCTAAAAATTTACGCGCCAGGAGACCTCCTTGATCTATTGGAGGGCTTCTTAAAGGAAAGAATAAATGAATTTTTCGAAGAGTTCACCAGTGGCATTTTTCTCCCACAGGATCTCCATCTCTGGGAGGCACAAAAGCATGAAATACTTAACGCGTATAAAAGCCAGGAAGAGCATGAAGAAAACTTTCTTGCTCTTCTGGATCAGCTTATTTTCAAATTATACGGCTTTAACCCATCATCTCAAGACCCTTCCCATCAACAATTTAGTCTTGATGCTGTAAACCTGATGCGGGGTTGCAAAACGGGACGGATACAGGGTAATGATTTCGACACGTAATAAATGGAAACTATTCTTATAAAACACGCAAAAGAATTTATAGGGCAGGAAGTAAAACTCCAGGGGTGGGTTTATAACACCAGAAGTAGTGGCAAGGTAAAATTTTTAATTCTCCGGGACGGAACAGGTTATCTACAAACAATATTTTTTAAAGGAAACCTTGACGACCAGACATTCTCAAAATTTGACCTATTAACACAAGAAAGCTCCGTGATTGTTACGGGCAGACTGAAAGAAGAGCCCCGGGGCCTCGGCGGAGTTGAGCTCGATGCAACAGGACTCGAGGTTTTACAGATTACCCAAAATTACCCGATAACCCCAAAGGAGCATGGTGACGCGTATCTGTTTGATCATAGACACCTGCACCTGCGTTCATCCAGACCATACGCGATCTTAAGGATAAGACACCAGCTTATTAAAGCGATAAGAGATTTTTTTGATAAGAACGACTTTACGCTGGTTGATACCCCTATATTCACTCCCTCGGCGTGTGAGGGAACAACCACCCTTTTCGGCGTTGAGTATTTCGATACAAAGGCCTATCTGACCCAAAGCGGACAACTCTATAACGAAGCCAACGCCATGGCCTTTAGAAAGGTTTATTGTTTTGGCCCCACATTCAGGGCCGAAAAATCGAAGACCAGAAGACATCTGATTGAATTCTGGATGGTTGAACCAGAGATGGCATTCTGTGACCTGAAGCAGAACATGGAGGTAGCTGAAAAATTCGTAGAATATATAGCCCAATGGCTTGTCGAACATTGTAAAATAGAATTCGAAACATTGGAGAGAGACATTGAACCGCTAAAAAGAGTAAAGGCCCCGTTTCCAAGAATACATTACAAAGAAGCGGCAAAGTTATTGGAAAACGCGGGAACCGGTTTTATCTACGGCGGGGACTTTGGGGCACCGGATGAAACCTTCCTCGCGAATAAATTTGATAAACCATTTTTTATTACTAATTTCCCAATGGCAGTTAAGGCGTTCTATATGAAGCAAGACCCCGAGGACCCAACACTATCATTGAGTTGTGACCTTTTAGCCCCGGAAGGATATGGAGAAATCATCGGAGGCGGGCAAAGAGAGGAGGATATAAATAGGCTATTGAGTCAACTCGAAAAACACCATCTAAAACGAGAAGATTTTGAATGGTACCTGGACCTTAGAAAATTCGGATCAGTCCCCCACTCCGGATTTGGCCTTGGTATAGAAAGAACACTCACCTGGCTCTGCAAGCTGGATCACATCCGCGATGCAGTCCCTTACCCAAGAATGCTCTACAGGATGAGACCTTAAACAATATCTTCTAATTTTGTAATCCTTTTTTCATGATCTTCTAATTTAACAGATAGGCCCCCATGCCCTTCAG
>MGRR01000056.1:34967-54830 GCA_001798265.1 Deltaproteobacteria bacterium RIFCSPHIGHO2_12_FULL_43_9 | reverse complement strand
GAGATCCCTCGCTTCGCTCGGGATGACGTGAGTCGTCATTACGAGCGCAGCGAAGCAATCTCACGTTGAGATCCCTCGCTCCGCTCGGGATGACGAGTAAAAAAATACCGGCTAGGTTTGACCCTAGCCGGCAGGTATCGTTGTGTTGTGTTGTTTGACAGGAGGTATTCTTTGCAGAATGCCTATCTGTACAGAGGCTATTAAGCAACAGGGATGCCACTATAATTTAATAATTTTGGCTATAATATCAACGAGTTATAACCAAACAATAAAAACTAAACTGTCCAGTTATTGGACGAAAAAATATACAATTATTCTAAATTAAGTAGAACCCATTATTATTACTAAAGAATTGCTGAATCGAAAATTAATTCGACATTATCAGATTTAGAACTACTTATTATTACTTCACATATTTAAACCCCTTTATATTTGCCCAATACGGAACGAACAATTATAATAATTTAAGTATTTGTCATTCCACCTTTAGTAAGTAGTCCCGGATTGCAGATTGTATAAAATCTTAAACGACTGGTTGAGCGTTTATGTTTGAAGTATCCAAAAAGCATAGAAGGACCCATTTCGTTGTTAATAGAAGGTTCCAGTTAAAGTATGTGACACTGCTTCTGACCTTAATGGCAGTCCTTTGTCTTGGATTTGCCTTCGCAAGCCAGTATCTAGTCGACGTTAATGTAAGAAAAATTGCTACGGAGGAAAAGCTTGCAGGAAGTGCTGTAGAGTCGATTATTAAGGAAGAAAAGCGGGCTGTTGTCGGGAGCCTATTGAAGGTATTTTTCGCAATAGCCTTAATCATGGTTGTCTTAGGGGTGTATATTACCCATAAAATGGCTGGTCCTATTTTCGCGCTCCAAAGAAGAATGAAGGAGGTTGTTCACGGCGATTTTAAGGCAACGCTCTTCAAGGTGCGCCATGGAGATGAATTCCAGGAGCTGGTCGAAGCATATAATGATATGATTTTTGCTTTTGATAATAAATTCAAAACATATGATAAGGAAGTGAAAAAATTTGTGATTCTTCTGGCAAACACTATAGAAAAGCTGGAAAGACACGCCAATAGAGAGGATGTGGTGAAAAATTTAAAGATCACCCTCAACGATTATCAGGATTATCTTCCTGCCGAAGAGGCACCATTCAAAAAGGCTGCCTAATCTATGCCTAAGCCCGATACCTTTTTTCTTTTATGGACAGTTATCGCGGTAGTTTTTTTTCTCTTTATACTTTTAATGCCAAAAAGGATCAGTCAGTTTATCCCCGGCAGGCGAAGAAGCAAAAAAGATCAGGAAGCGGATGACAGAAGAATCAGGGCCTTCTACGCGCAAGAGAAGGTAGATATTTGGAACAAAAGGGGTCTGACCCCTTTTGAAATTTTAGGGGTCGGCCGTGGGGCAGGCCGTGCCGAGATTGAAAAGGCATTTAAACGCAGAATTAAACAGTACCACCCCGATAAGGTTCTTCATCTTGGCGTTGATTACGTAAACATAGCTAAAGAGAGGACCATTCTGATTACCAATGCCAGAGCCGAGCTGTTGAAAAAATTAGACAGATCCTAGTAGACCATAAAGTTAGTTACGCACATACGTCACCCCCAGCCGCGGAGCGGCGTGGGGGTCTCCGGCGTACCCATTGCTGTAATACAGGGAGATCCCCACGGCCTTCGGCCTGGGGATGACGTGAGCAAAACTAACTTTATGGTGTACTAGGCTCCCCGGTTTTTAAGCTCATTCCTATATTTTCCGATATGTTACTGGTAATGGACTAAATATTGTTATGGGGTAAAAGCCTATGAACAACTGGAAAAAGTTTCAAAAACAGAGCCAAAAAGGTTGGGATAAAACCAAACAATTCTTTACATTGCTGTTTAACAAAACCGTTGAGGAATCAAAGATCGTCTCCGCCCGCGCCTCAGAGGCGGGTAGGCTCACGGCGTTAAATACCCAGAGATATCGCGTGCAGAGAGAGGTAAATGACCATTTTCACGAATTAGGAGCCCGCGTTTATACCCTTATAAAGGGGGGCAAAGGCGATTTTCCTCAAGATCCGACCATCAGCGAGGAGGTCAGTAATCTTAAGAATTGTGAAACTCAACTTGCTGAAATTGACAGACAAATCGGCACCTTAAGAAAAACTACGGATGTTGAGGTTAAAAAGATTCATGAGTTTCATCAGAAGGAATCGACTGAAGCGCATCCGCAAAAACGGGTCTCTGGCAGAAAATTGTAAAACAGACATGACAACAACAATATGTCAAAGAAGAAAAGGGGCAAAAAAGACCCAAACTTTAACAAAGAGATAAAACAACTCTCTTCAATCCTTACCTATATAATAGGACAACAAGCACCACCCAAAATCACCGGAGCACTGGAAAAGGTGGTTCGGCTTTCTAAAAGAATGCGAATCAGATACTCACAGAAAAGATCTTCCGCCTTACTGAAACTAATCAAGGTTCTCAATGTGAAAGCTTCGACGGATATTGTCCGGGCACTGACGCTTTTTTTCCAATTAATCAATATTGCGGAGGACAGGGAAAGAATCAGGAAAAGAAGGGCGTTCAAAAGAGTTGAATCAAAAACCAATATCGCACAGGAGGGATCCATCCTGGATACCTTAAGAAACCTGAAAACCCACGGGATTTCCTGTGCCGAGATAGAATCACTGATCAAACAGATGATGATAGGAATTGTTTTCACCGCGCATCCAACGGAAATCAACAGACGCACGGTCCTGCAGAAGCATCAAAACATCCGTGAGATTTTAAATAGGATGGAAGAGGCACGGATTTCAGAATATGAAAAAAAATATCTGACACAAATGCTGGCAAAGGAGATTCTATTACTTTGGCAAACAGATTTAATCAGGCAACAAAAGACGACACTGGAGATGGAGGTAGAGCAAGGGTTATATTTTATTGATGAGATCATATTCGATGCCCTGCCTGAATTCATCAGGGAATTTCAAAGTGCCCTGAAAATAGCCTATCCAGACATTAGTACCCATATACCACCAATTTTTCATATGGGGAGCTGGATCGGTGGGGACAGGGATGGAAATCCCTTTGTTACCCCGGCTGTTACATTGGATACACTGAAAAGGCAGAAGATTCTGGCCTTAAAAAAATATCTCTCCGCAGTAAAGTACCTAATCCGGCAATTCAGCCAATCCGATAAATACGCGAAAATATCCCAGACCCTGAAGAGATCGGTTAAGCGGGATTACGTCTCTCATCCGGCCTTCCAGGATCTATTTTTAAAAGTGAGTCCCCACGAAATCTATCGTCAAAAATTGGGATTGGTATCCATTAAACTAAACCAGACACTAAAGGACGTGGAGGGGGAAACGGTAAAAAATAGCCAGGATATTTATTTAAACGCGGAAGAACTCCTTAACGATCTGGACTTAATAAACAATAGTCTAAGGGAGTGGGGGGATGGCTTAATCGCTGATACGGATCTTTGGACATTAAGAACACAGGTAAAGATATTTGGCTTTCATCTGCTAAAAATGGATATCAGAGAACATAGCCTGGTTCATGAAACGTGCGTAAGCGAGATTCTTAAAAGAAGTGAAATCGAAGGTAAATACTCTTCACTGGACGAAGAGCAAAGAATTGTATTGTTGACCGGCCTTTTAAAAGAGAAACCAAAACAGATTATAGAAAAGGTGCATAAAGCATTGCAGGGAGAGGGACCTAATCTTGTTGAAACATTTAATATGATCCAAAGGGCACAGGATGAATTTGGTAAAGAGGCCATCGAAACCTATATTGTTTCAAACTGCCGGGAAATGAGCGATATTCTGGAGGTTCTGTTTCTCGCTCAAGTCTCTGGACTCTTTTTATACTCCAGTTTTCCGGGACAGACGATGAGTAAACTGGATATTGTTCCTCTATTCGAATCCATCAGGGATCTAGGTTTAGCACCAAATCTTATGGATAGACTTTACACGCATGAGGTTTACAAAGCACACCTGGAGGCAAGAAATAAATCACAGCAAATCATGATTGGATTTTCTGATAGTAATAAAGATGGCGGTATTGTAACCGCCGCCTGGGAGATATATCAGGCACAAAAAAGGCTTGCTGAAACAACAAAACATCATGGCCTCGATTTCCTGATCTTCCAAGGTAGGGGTGGCAGTATAAGCCGGGGTGGAGGGCCAATGAATCAGGCAATTATAGGGCAACCTCCCGGAACATTAAACGGAAAATTAAAGGTAACCGAACAGGGGGAGGTTGTATCATCAAAATATTGTCATAAAGAGTTGGCTTTAAGAAATCTGGAATTATTTACATCTGCATTAATGCAACAACATTTTCAATATCGGGACACCGCAGATGTTATTTCACCCTCGTGGGAAAAAACAATAAATACAATCTCAGATTACGCCCAAAGAAGCTATCGCGCGCTTGTTTATGAAACCCCGGAATTTAGAACATATTTTAAGGAGGCTACCCCTATAGACCAATTTGGATCCCTAAATATTGGCTCCAGACCATCGAGTCGTAATGACGGGCTTCAAATAGAAGAGCTTAGGGCGATACCCTGGGTTTTTGCGTGGACACAATCAAGACATCTATTGTCGAGCTGGTATGGCCTTGGAAGTGCTTTGCAAAGATTTGTAGAGCAGAATTATAATAATAATAAGAAAATTCTCCAGGAGATGTATAAAAAATGGCCGTTTTTTAGGTCATTTTTACTGAACGTTGAGATGGCTATTGCGAAGACCGATCTTCACATTGCACATAATTACAGCAAGTTGGTTCAATCCTCAAAAATAGCACAAAAAATCTGGACGATGATTGAGGAGGAACTGGAACTAACTAAGAAGTGGCTGCTTCTAGTCATGGGACAAAAAAGGCTATTGGAAACCAATCCAACATTAAAAGAATCCATTGAAAGAAGAAACCCCTTTGTCGATCCCCTTAATTACTTTCAAATAAACTCATTAAAACGCATTAGAAAAGAGAAAAAAGTAAATGAAAACCTTAAAGAATTGATGCTTTTAACGATTAAGGGTATTTCCGCAGGCATGAAAAATACCGGATAAATACAACAATTGACGATAATTCCCTCCCAAAGTACCATTCCAGAATAGTATTCATATTAATAAGCAAGGAGCCTTTATGAGACTATTTTTGTTTAGCTTATTATTTTTTATATCAACATCAGGGTTTGCTGAAGATGTAACAATTAATCGATTAGACACCACAACAGTACCTCCAGCCGCCGATATAACCTATTATCCGGAAAGTCTGGTGGATAGACCCCTGATACTCCCACAAAAGCTTGTAGAAATTAGGGGATCTTCAGAATATAGACAATTATCAAGAAACATCAGGGGACTGGATCTCAGAGGAGCTGCCAGGATAGGCATTCTGGAAAATCTCGAGGCTTCCATTGAAACCAGCGTGCTTCCACTTAATTTTCTTGAAAATAAGGAGGGGGATACTTCAACCTTCGCCAATGACGGATTCTCTTTCGGCGGATTGGCCGTGGGATCTACCTACAGGATCATCGAAGAAGGGGACAATTATCCGGAGGTTGCCGGGGGAGTAAGGCTGGGTTTCGCGGGAACAGGCCCCATATCATTAACATACGGATCTAATTTTATTGTTTTGCCTGAGATAAAAGCAAAAAAAATAATTGATCCAAAACTCTCTCTTGACGGAAATTTAACATTGGGTTTTGGCAATCGCGGAAGCGGTTTGTATCAATTAGCGGGTGGTGCAATTTTTAGACCTTTTGAGCCAATTGATGTAACAGGACATGCCTCTCTGGAGGCCATAGGTTTCAGTGAAATAGCAACACTCTCCCTGATCCCCGGTGTAATCTATCATCTTTCTGACAAAATAGATCTTGGTGGAAGTTTTAGAATCGGCATAATTGGAGGTGAGGCTATAGGAAATAACTTTATGGCCATTGTCGCAACCAGATTTTAATCACGCTCGGGCAGTAGAGAGACAAGATCCATCACCTTCTCGGCAGAGCCCCTGCTGGCAATGAAAATTGTGTCTTCCGTATCAACTATAACCAGATTATCCACATCCAGAAGAGCAACCCTTTTATTCATAACATGCACTATATTATCAATGGCATTTAGGGTGATTAATTTATCATTATTAGACCAATTTTCGCCCCTTTTGGGTAAAATCCTGACGAGGCTTTCCCATGTACCCAAATCGTCCCAGTCAAAAGCAGCCCTGATTCCTATTAGATTGTCATGATGTTCCATGACGCCAAAGTCAATGGATATAGGATCTACGTCGAGGAAAAATCTATCCCTTGCAACATCTTCCAAATCTGTCCCAATGGATTTTTCATACTCCGTTAAAGCGCACCAAATAGAGGGAAGCTCCCTTTTTATTGCATCAAGAATGGCACTTAACCTCCAGACAAAGATTCCGGCATTCCAGAAAAAATTGCCTGCTTTTATGTATGCCTCTGCGGTCGTTTTGTTCGGTTTTTCAACAAAACATTTAACAGAGAACGAATCCCCATCTAAATTTTCACCCATCTGAATATAGCCATATCCTGTTGCGATTCTGGTGGGAGTAATACCAAAACAAACCAACGCCCTTCTCTCCCAGGCAATTTTCGACGCCTCATTAAGTTGTCTCTGAAAAGTCTCAACCGGCTCTACCATATGGTCAGATGGAAGCACCATTAAAATACGGTCGCCATACTCTTTAAATAATCTAAAAGCGGCAATTGCTATGGCCGGAGCGGTATTTTTAAGCATTGGCTCACATAGAATCTGGTGTTTGTCGACGATATTCAGGTTACTTATTGATTCTTTTAAACTGCCCCTTGTACTGATAAATATTTGATCTTTTGAAACAACACCATTCAGCCTTTTAACGGTAGATTCCAGAATCGGTTTGCCTTTTCCCAATAAATCGTGAAACTGCTTTGGATTATTAAATCTACTTAACGGCCAAAACCTGATACCACGCCCTCCTGCCAGAATAAGGGCGGATTTTTCAAAGTTACACAACCCGTCCATAATCGTCTTTCAGGCGAATAATGTCATCGCTTTCTGTAGTTGAAACCTCAAAAATTTCACAATTCTCAAGAGCATGAAATCTGTGGATTGTCCCGGGGACAATTCGATGAGCCTCCCCCTGTTTCATGACCTTGCTCTCTAAAATCTCAGGCTCGCTCTTGCTCGAAACCTCTAATAACATCTTTCCTTTAAACAGGAATATTGTTTCATCCTTTTTTTTATGGAACTGAAGACTTAATCTCTTTCCCCTTACAATAAAGAGAATTTTACCGATATAATGTTCGGTTTCAGCAAATATTAACTCATATCCCCATGGCTTATCGATTCGCTTCATCGAAAGAATCTCTCCAGAACAAATAATGAACACAGAGTAGGTATTAAGCCGGGTTCTGTCTCCTTCAATCCCTTGAAGGGGGTAATCATTTATCTGGAACAACAATTACTTGTTGCTTCAAGCGATCAACCCGAGAACTGGGACGAGTAATCCTCATTCATTCTCCTATTTGATCTTGCTCCAAATGGGGTTTGCCTAGCTAAACAAGTCACCTTGTCTACTGGTGAGCTCTTACCTCACCGTTTCACCATCACCAGAATAATTCTGGCAGACTATTCTCTGTTGCACTTTCCTTCAGGTCACCCTGACTGGGTGTTACCCAGCATTCTACTCTACGGAGCCCGGACTTTCCTCTATTTATCGGGTTATTACCCAACAAACAGCGATTACCTTACCTACTCCCTGTTCTGAAGTGAGATACTATTTGGCAGTTAAAAAATATGCAAGATTCAACCGTGCAGTGGTAGATAGCCAATGTGATCATCAATGGCAGCATTAGCTAGCGCATCCGCCCTATTATTCTTTTCCCTGGGAATATGTGATATTTCGAACGCCTCAAACCTGGATAAGGCTGACCTGATTAAATCAAAAAGGGGCTTCAGATTACTATTTTTGACCTTATATTCACCATTTAACTGTTTAACCACCAGTTCCGAGTCGAGAAAAATTCTTATCTTTTTCGCGTGAAATTCCTGCGCAGCCTCCAGTCCAATAAGCAGGGCCTGGTATTCAGCAACATTATTGGTTACCAGCCCCAGATAACGTTGTATCGTTGTAATCTCTTTTCCATTACCATCTTCAAAAACAACCCCTGCCCCACCCTCTCCCGGGTTACCCCGTGAGGCACCATCACTATAGATTACTAATTCCTCAATCTGGGTCATGATTTAATCACTGGTGAACGGCCTGTGAATGTCCCGACATGGTTGGAAGTATTATTATTCTTTTACAGCTTGGGCAATTGTGGATTTTATCGCCTCTCTGTAATTGGATCAAAAGCTGGGGAGGTAGTCGCATGTGACACGCCTGACACGCACCCGCTTCAATTTTTGCGACCGCGCTACCATGCAGTCTGGATCTGATAAATTCATATTTTCTTCCGATCTCCCTATCCAGTTTTCCTAATTCTATATCCCTGTTTTTTTGATACGTGGTCAGTTCTCCGCCCAACTCTTTTTGTCTGGTTGAAGCCAATTTACCCTTTTCTTCTATCAGTTTTTGCTGCTCATCAATCACTTTTTGCCTGGCTTCCAGCGTTTTTGTCGCCTCCTCTATCTGTTCCATGAGCAACAAAAGTTTTCCCTCTTTTTCTTCTATTGTTTTGCGGAAATTTGCTATCTCTTTTAGGGCTGCCTGATAAGTCTCGTTGGTTTTCATTTCATTTAATCTTTGACTCATCTTTGAAACATGCTCCCTGTCAACAGCCAGTTCGTTTTCTATTTCCTTTTTGGGAACAGTTAATTCATTAATCACATTTTGCTGTTCTGTAATCTTTGCCTGCTCTTCATGAAGTGATTTTTCCAGTTTTTTAATCTCTGCCGGATATATTGCCTGTTCGCTCTTAATTTTATCAATTTTATGATCCAGTTCCTCTAATACCTCTAATACCTTAATCTGTTCTTCAAGCACCGTTAACTTCCCCCTATTAATTTTGGTGGGCCCACCAGGATTTGAACCTGGGACCGACCGGTTATGAGCCGGCAGCTCTACCGCTGAGCTATGGGCCCTAGTCTTGCTGCAGTTGTGCTTCGCATATCTTCGTTACTCCTCCTCAGACTCAGTCACGTACGTTTAGGTACGCTCCTATCGTCTTCGTCGTCGCGCCTAGATCTACTCGCACAACTTTGCAATACTGATTATTACCTCTCTATACAATTTAAAAGAACTATCAAACTTCAAAAATCAACTTTCAATAAAGCTCTTTAGTTTTTTACTGCGACTCGGATGTCGCAGTTTTCGCAGAGCCTTTGCTTCAATCTGTCTAATCCTTTCCCTGGTAACATCAAAATCCTGACCAACCTCCTCAAGTGTGTGATCCGATTTTTCACCGATTCCAAATCTCATGCGCAAAACCTTTTCTTCTCTTGGGGTCAGGGATTGTAAAACACGTCTTGTCTGTTCCGAAAGATTCAGGTTGACCACCGCCTCGCCGGGTGAAACAGCGCTTTTATCCTCGATAAAATCACCAAGATGCGAATCCTCTTCCTCTCCTATCGGTGTCTCAAGTGAAATAGGCTCTTTTGCGATCTTTAGCACTTTTCTCACCTTGTCAATCGGCATATCCATTTTCCCCGCAATCTCTTCCGGGGAAGGCTCCCTGCCCATCTCCTGCACAAGATAACGCGATGTCCTGATTAATTTATTGATGGTTTCAATCATATGGACCGGTATACGAATAGTTCGGGCCTGATCAGCAATAGCACGCGTAATAGCCTGTCTGATCCACCAGGTAGCATACGTGGAAAACTTATATCCACGCTTATACTCGAATTTATCAACGGCCTTCATTAAACCGATGTTTCCTTCCTGAATTAAATCAAGAAATTGCAACCCGCGGTTTGTGTATTTCTTTGCTATGCTTACCACCAGTCTGAGATTAGCTTCTATCAATTCACTCTTCGCGATATCGGCCTTCATCTCGGCCCTTTTAAGCATAAAATATGTCTTTTTAAGATCATCGATGGATTGACATGCCTCCTCCTCAATCTGAATCATCTGCGCCTTACTATTCTTTACCTTGTTTTCCAGATCCAGAAATCGCTCTTTTGATCTGTTTGAAGAACGAAGTATTTTCTTTCCTTCCGGAGTATCCAGACGAACAGCTTTGATGGCCCTGGCAAAGTCGGTTGCTGTTTCTGCCTGCGTGGCCCTGTATGCTGATCTAAAATCCCTCTCCAGGCCTTCAACCTTAACCACATAATTTTTTAACGCGATTGTCACTCTATTCAGGGTTTTTCTGTTAAATCCAAGATTCTGAAAAACTAATACCATTTCCCGTCGTAATTTTTCAAAGGCCCTGCCTCTTTTATCAGATAAGGAGCCACCGCTCTTAATCATTTCCTGATAAAATGGCATAAACTTCTTTTCATAGGATTTAAGTTTTTTCATCGCGTCATTAACTTTTGTAACAAGGGTCTGCTCTTCTACGATATTTTCTTCTTCATCGTATCCCCTCATTATATCCTTCGCGCGAACATTCCCGCTTTGAACCTCTTCTCCCAATTTCAAAAACTCTTTAATACCGATCGGACATGTTAATGCCACCTCAAGAAGCTCAAGCTCCCCCTCCTCGATCCTCTTGGCAATTTCAACCTCACCCTCCCTGGTTAAGAGTGAAACCGAACCCATCTTTCTTAAATATAACCGGACCGGATCTGTCGCCTTTCCACCCGAAAGGGTCTCAAATGTCTCCTCTTCCTTTGCTTCATCTAAAAATGTGGACTCCTTTTCCTCCTCCTTCTTTCTCCTCTCAGCCTCGACAATCTCAATCTCCATCTCTCCCAAAAGGGTAAGAATCTCATCAAGATCCTCAGGCTTAATAACATCTGGTGGAAGAGCCTCATTGATCTCTTCAAAGGTCAAAAAACCCTTTTCTTTTCCTGAGTCAATTAATTTTTTAACTTCCTGAAAATCACGAATCTTTGCCATCGTCCACCCTTTCTAAAGGAGCCGGAGTGCGCTCTTTCTGTGTACGAACAAGTTCCTGATAAGTCCGGAGTGCCAACGCGCTTCTTTCGGCGTCTCCGCGCCGGTCATATTCCTTGATTTTGGCAAGCAGATCTTGTCTGAGAAATAAAATTTGTTGTTGTTTTAAGGTCTTAATACAATCCACAATAACCTGCAGAGCCTCTTCTTTTTCGAGTTTAAAATCCGATATCATAGCAGCCGAAAGTTTTGAATGGAGTTTGGGATCGGTTGCTTTAATTAACAAATCACTCTCAGTCCATCTTTTTTTAAGTTTATGATTTAAAATTACCCACTCAAGAATATCCCTCAAATCCTTATCTTCAATCAGGTTTATGGCATCTTCATCAATTAACCTTTGCGACAGATCAGGGTATTTCAGCAATTGTTCCAGAATCATCCACTCAGATCTGTTTTGGTTATTACGCGGATCTATTTGATTATGTATAAATATTTTATTGGTTTTGTTTTCAATCTTTGCGCTCCTCGACTGCATAATCGACTCTATAAGATTTATAGATATCCCGAGTCTGTCCGCCAACTCCTTTGAATATAATTCTCTTGCGATTTCACTTTTTACTTCACTTAAAACTGGACCCAAATTTTCCACAACCTTCATTCTGGCCTGAGCTCCCCGGTCACTATTCCTAAGGATATCTTCAACCAGGAATTCTAACGCGTTTCTACCCGATTTTACCAACTCCCTAAAAGAAATCTCACCCTGTGCTCTAATAAATGAATCGGGATCTTCACCCTGTGGCAACATAACTACCCTACATCCAACCCCCAATTTTAGGGTAAGCTTAGCCCCCCTTATAGCCGCATTCTTTCCGGGTTCATCTCCGTCATAAACCAATATCAGATTTTTTGTCTGCCGTTCGAGCGAGCGAATGTGCTCTTCGGTCAGGGCAGTGCCCATCGTCGCAACAACATTCCTTATGCCCGCCTGATACAGGGATATCTGATCTAAATAACCCTCAACAATAATGACTGCATCCATGTGGCGAATCTCGGGTCTGGCAAAGTTAAGACCAAACAAGATTTTGCTTTTTTGATAAACAGAGGTTTCAGGTGAGTTTAAATATTTAGCTTCACTTTTGTCAGATAATGCCCTTCCTCCAAAACCAACTACCTGATTTTTTGAATCAAGAACCGGAAACATTATTCTGTCCCGGAATCTATCATAGTAATGAGTGCTATTTTTCTTTTGAATTATCAAACCTGCTTCGTACATCAGGGGCAAAGGAACCCTGTTATCAGACAATGCTTTCTGTAAAGCATCCCACGAATCAGGGGCATAACCAATGCGAAAATTCTCAATCATCTCTTTTGAAATTCCCCGGCGAGACATATACCTTCTCGCCTCTATTCCGGATTCAGCAAAAAAAGTTTGATGAAAAAAGCGTAAAGCAAATTTATTTACCCTAACAATAGAATCTTTATTGTTCTTAAGAGATTTTTTGTCCTCTCTTTTGAATGAGTCGGGCAAAAAAACGCCCGCCTCTTTGGCCAATTCACCCAAGATGTCCGGAAACGATTTACCATCGTTTTTCATCATGAATGTAAAAACGTTTCCACCAATACCGCAACCAAAACAGTGAAAGATCTGTTTTTCTTCACTAACTACAAATGAGGGGGTTTTTTCCGAATGAAAGGGGCACAAGCCCTTAAAATTTAAACCGGTCCGCTTTAAATCGACGACACGCGAAACGACGTCTACTATGTTTATTCTGCTCTTGATTTCCTCAACAACATTCTCGGGGACCACAAATTGACCTACCCCCACTTAACTTTTAAGGCGCTCCAGCTCTTCCTTAACCAGCTGACTTACCAATTTCCCTTCCGCCTTCCCCTTCGTCTCTTTTATCACCTCTTTCATCACATTCCCCAAATCCTTAATACTAGAGGCGTTTAGAGATTTAATAGCGCTCCTTACAATCTCCCTAACCTTGCTCTCCGACAATTGTTCAGGCAAAAACTCCAGAAGAATGGCTATTTCCTTTGTCTCTTTATCAACTAAATCCTTTCTTCCACCTTTTTGAAACATTTCAACGGATTCACGATGTCTTTTAATAGCTGAATTAATCACCTGCACCATTTCATCTTCAGTCAACTTAACCTGTTTTTTATCTATCTCCCTGTTTTTTATTTCGGCCTTAATCATCCTTAATACAGATACACGAAGAGTATCTTTGACCTTTTGTGCCTCAATAAAAGTACGATCTAAGCGGGATTTTAAACCCTCACTCACCTAAAATTCTCCAAATTTGCGAAGTTTTTTAACAAGACGCTTTCTAGCCGCTGCAGCTTTGCGCTTCCTTTTTACACTAGGTTTTTCGTAATGTTCCCGCTTCCTTAGTTCAGCAAGAATTCCAGCCTTTTCACATGCCTTCTTAAATCTTTTCAAGGCCCCTTCGAACGATTCGCCGTCTCTCACCTTTACGCCAGCCATGAAGTTTAAACCACACCCCCTAACATACAAAGAAAAATCCCAAACCGGTCGAGTATAGCGACACAACAAAAAAAGTCAAGGATTTTAAAAGCTTATGAGATCCCGGCTTTCGCCGGGATGACTGCTTTTTTAAAAGCTTACCCCATACCAAAGAGCCTTTTCCCTGCCAATAAATGGAGATGAAGGTGGTCAACCATCATTCCGGCATCAGCCCCTACATTAAAAACTGTGCGAAATCCCTTCTCTTTGACCTTAAATTGGTCAGCTATCTTCTGAGCCGCCAAAAAGAGGGGTGGAATTGCCTGGGCCTCTTTTGCGGTTACCGAGGCAACCGATCCTATATGCGTTTTGGGTATTATCAATATGTGGATAGGGGCTCTGGGATGAATATCTTTAAAAGCAATAACATCATCATTTTCATAAACTACCTCGGATGGAATCTCCTTCTTTACAATCTTGCAAAACAGGCACTCCGACATTCAAATACCCCTTATAAATCCCCTTGAATTCCCAACGCTACCTCATTACTCCGCGAATAGGCTTGCGTAAAAGTGGAATTTTCTGGATTCAGGGTAGATAATTCATTCTCTAAATATTCGATATCCTTCTTAGAAGCCCCAAATACTTTCGCAATCCCTAAAGTTTTATTAAGTAATCTTTGTAATCCAGTAAAATTCCCCCTTTTTTTATAATCCTCAATCAGTTTTTCAGATGGAAATATATAAAAACTTGATTCTGTCCTGTGTAATAAATATCCATCGCACGCTAGTGTCTCTTCTAGATCGCACCTTAGCTCTTTCTCCCATTTCAAAAGTGATTCCCTATGAATAATATTTTCCGTTGCATAATATAAAGTCGCATTGGGATCGTAAATTATCTTTTTCCCAAGTTTTTTTATTTCAACACATAAGCCCGCGATATCAAAACCGGATTGGGTAATAAGCTTTAGCCCTCCTATCTTTACAAAATCCTTCCTTAATAAAATCATCCCTGATAATCCGGCCAACTGAACCTCCCGCGGCTCACCACTGTTAACATCGCCCTGATTACACCCATGATAAAGCTGTGATACCTCCATCCCGCGCTGAGAATTGAATACTGCAAGTCCAGCCTGTTCAATGTTGTCGCTTCTTGGATTCAGCCACCGGGGCGCAATTATTCCAATATTATTATTTGATACCGCGTAAAGTAGGGGAGATAATGGCCATCCCTCTTTTATTTCAGAGGCTCCATCGAGAAACGCAAGCCATCTGCTTCTACTTTTATCCGCAGCGAATTGATTAATATATTGCACGGCCATTTCGGTCGTGAGAACCGGAATCATTTCAGACATTTTTTTCAATTTACTCGGAATTTTTATATATTTAAGAAGCGATGTCCTTCCCAAAAAAGCCATTGAATCAATTATCTGAAGAAGCCTCGGATTATTCACAATAAGCTCAAGATTACTTTGGGTTGTCAAAAGTGCCCATTCTTTCAGGATAAATATTAGTGACAGCTTATCTTCCACAAGCCGTGACATTGAATCTACATCCCTCACATTGGATGTAGTTATGGCCCCTACCAATCTTTCCGCCACAGTTTCCCTGTAAACAGAGAAACTATTATATATTTTTTGATCTCCCAGCATTGTATCTCTTTCAATACCCTGATTATCAAAACCTGAAATAATTCCCAGATTCATATGCTCGAACACTACCCTCCGCAAATACACGGCCCGGTCAAAGCCTTTTGCCTTGAGTCGATAAAAGATGTCAAAAACATGTGAATCAATCGAGTGTTTACCGTATTCTGGTGGAACAATATTGTCCATCAACATTGCGGCCCTGCGGGTCAGAATCGGAAAACAACACATCCTTTTTCCATAGTAGCAATCATTGGGATAAACCATGGCGATTTCATCAGGAAACCTTAAAAAGGCCTCTAACACAATTGAATCCCAGTTCTTCGTACGAATTATTACATCATCATTTAAAAGAACAATATACCTTCCAGATGTTTCTTTAAAACATCTTCTGGTTATGTCCCCCATCGTATCACCTGAATCAATTATTTTTATTATCCTGAATTTTGTTGAACTTAATTTAGAACTCTCCTTGTCATCAGGATCAAGGCAGAGAACTATTTCAATATTTTGTGGACTACCAGTGGTTTCTTCAAGGCTCCTGACGAGATTGGCCAGAAGCTTTGGCCTGTCTCTACTTGGAAGAATGATTGAGAAATCTATATTCTTCTCCATATTCTAATCTTAAATCATTTGAGGAGCAGAAACCTCCTCGTGAACCCTTACATCCCTTAAACTTTTAGGCACATGTTCTCTGATTAACTTATGTTCTGTCATCTTCTTTACATGTTTTAATGTCTCTTCCCCGAACTTTGCTTTAATCATATTTAAATACGTTGGAGATGTTGAATACGTGTAAAACGCCTTATCCCTGAAAGCCAACACCTCTCCGGATGTCAGATATTTTGTTCTAAGTGGAAAAGTATCTATAGAATGTTGTGAAAAACCTGACCAGTTTTTCGGGAGCTCCCATCCTTCCGCGAGCGCCTGCCTGTAAAGCGGAGAGCCCGGGTATGCCATGGTCGAATAAAAATTACCCATTTCACAATTAAGCTCCAAGGCAAGACTAAGGGTATCCTGCATAGAGGCATTGTCATCCTCGGGCAATCCAAATATATAATTACCAATTACATTTATTCCTCCAGCCTGAACCTCCCTTACAACCTTATAAATACTTTCCTGATCCAACCCTTTATCAACCTCATTTCTGACACGGGCGTTTCCAGACTCAATCCCAAACGCAAACCAGTTTATACCCGCCTTCTTAAGAGGCTCCACCATCCCCTCTTTCACGGTATCGATCCTGGCGTATGCCCAGATATTCAAATCATACCCCCGTTCCATTATCCTCTCCGCAATACCAAGGACATGTTTTCTGTTTAATACAAACATCTCGTCGGCAAATTTAATATTTCTAACCCCGTACTCATTCACAAGTATGTCGATATCCGCAAGAACCGTGTCGGGGCTCCAGAATCGGTATGAATTTATCTTTTCATTAAGCCCCTGGACCTTTTCACCAGCCTTAAACGGTGCCTGAATACAACAAAAGGTGCATTTAAACGGACATCCAAGCGTTGTGTAAATCGCAACGTAAGGTTCTCTCTTTAATCCATCGAAACAGTGCCAATTATGGGCTCTATACCTATCCATTGGCAGCAGATCCCACGCAATTCCGGGTATCTCTTCATCCAGATTCTTAACATTTGGCGGAATATCATTTACCTTAATTACATCTCCTTCCCAATACATTAACCCACGAACCTTCTTTAGTTCTTCATTTTGACCGGTTTTTAGGGCCTCAATCAGATCTGTTAATGTATAGAGACCTTCACCCTGCGCGACAAAATCCACATCCTCTTCGCGTAATGTTCTTTCCGGCAACGCGGCAACGTGCCCCCCGATCATTAGAATCTTTCTATTTGGCTCTCTATCTTTTATAGCGCTACATGTAGCACCCCCACCCGGCATATTCTGGGTAGATGCCGATGGTTGCTGCCCATAAATAACCACGGCAGTTAGGGTAGGATTGAGTTCGGCAACAACTGTCGCAACCTCTTCAGGACTCAGGCAGAGCGCGTCTGCGTCCAGGATCTGAACGGAATAGCCCTTTTTTCTTACAAAAGTAGCCATCAATCCGGCCCAAACCGGCGGCTCAATCGCGGAGAATTCCTTGGCTAATATCTGATAAATCTTTTCACGACCACCTGGATTTATAAGCAACAGGTCCAGTTGTTTCATCTTTTATCTCCATTCATTAACTTTGCACACCTTGCGAAACTCATGCAATCTTTCAGGCGTCCCTATATCAAATAGCCTTTTTTGAGTGCTGTATGCAAACACCCCCCCTGGGTCAAGGGTTGGGAAAATATCGCGCTCCAGAGAGCAATTTTTCCCATCAGGAATACAATCCAGAAAATCGCTCTTCAACAGATAAACACCCGCGTTTATAAAATTGGAAGTACCACTTTTTTCGACAAATGATGTAATTCGTCCCTTTTCATCGACAGTGACAGAACCACCATCATCCCTACCCTCAAGAGGCGCAACAACCACGGATAAAAGGGCATTATTGGAGAGGTGAAAATCGACGAATTCTTTATAATCTATCGCGCAAAAGGAATCGCCATTCAATACCAGGATATTGTTATTCAAAAAAAGGCCTTTCGCGAACCTTAAGGCACCGGCTGTGCCAAGGGGTGAATGTTCGTGAGAAAAATAATAAGACCCACTACCATCGAAATACTTTTCAATATACTCCCCCTTATAACCACTACAGAAAATAAAACGGCTGAAGCCAAATCCCTCCAAGCGTGAAACCAGGATTTCTAAAAAGGGCTTCCCATTGATATCGATCATTGGCTTAGGTCTTCCGTTGAGTTCATCCTTGATCCTTGTCCCAAACCCGCCACACAGAATTGCCACATCTATTTTATCTATTGTGTCCAAATCAGCTCCCTGGAACTACCATCCATGGCATCTAGCGTATAACTCTCCTTTTTATAATTATTGTAAGCATTTGGTTCATAAAAAATTACCTGACTCCCGCCGGTCTCAAATTTAAACGGAACACGCAACAGGCCCTTCAGCGCCCCCTTTACCCTCTTTTGATCATCCGGATTTACGAAAAAGAGCATAAAACCTCCCCCTCCGGCACCCAAGAGCTTTCCGCCGACGGCACCCGCTGATCTCGCGGTCTCGTATATTTCATCAATCACCGTAGTTGAAATTAGGTCGGTTAATGATCTCTTTAGTAACCATCCTTCGTGAAGAAGATCACC
Source organism: Deltaproteobacteria bacterium RIFCSPHIGHO2_12_FULL_43_9 (assembly GCA_001798265.1). Classification (GTDB taxonomy): domain Bacteria; phylum Bdellovibrionota; class O2-12-FULL-43-9; order O2-12-FULL-43-9; family O2-12-FULL-43-9; genus O2-12-FULL-43-9. Next base: position 36,495 of record MGRR01000056.1, on the reverse strand, counting down.
AAATTCTATAAGATCACGGCTGGTTGTAAGGATATTTAGCCCCTCATCAACCATCTGATACATTGTACGTAATTCATTCATTTTATTTTTCGTTGCCCTGATCTGTTTAGCAGCAATCTGAGAAGCAAAGCGGGAGAATCCCGTAAAATAAAGCATTAAATGTTTCTCGAATAGACGAAGACGCTCCATGTTTATGATTATTGGATCAATTCTGACTTTATCGTCGGTAGTAAAGGAAATTTTGTTAAGCCCCCCATGAGCCGCGCAGACCTGATCCTGATTCCCAACATTCTCTTTGAGGACATCCCGCTCCATGTAAATTGCTTCAAGGGCAAGCTTCATCTTGGTTGGCATAATCTGTTTCAGACCATAAAGGCCGTGTAAAAGACCGACAGTAAACGATGAACTTGAACCAAGGCCTGTACGGGCAGGCAGATCACCATCGTGGTGTATCTCTACGCCATCCGTAAAATCGAGGTACTTTAACGTCTCTCTGACCGCCGGATGTTCTATATCTTCATTATTCTTTACATCTTCGATCTTTGAATAAACTATTCTACTTTTATGTTGAAAAAATGGGGGAAGATATCGGCACGTAATATAACAATACTTATTGATACTCGTCGATAAAACAGCGCCTCCGTTTTCTCTATACCAAACAGGGTAATCTGTTCCTCCACCAAAAAACGAAATTCTATAGGGGGTCCGACTTATAATCATAGAGTAGCGCTCTGTGCCTCCTCCACGTCATTAGGTACGATATAATTTAAAAACCACTGGGCAGCTAATTGTAACCCTTTATTAATATCGGTAAAGGAAAAACTTGGAAATCTTTCTCTAAATTTCCCCCCATTAAGTACCTTAACAAGGGCGCCTTCCGGCTTTGAAATGTCGAATTTTATTTCCCCTTTAAACCCCATTGCCTCCGCGACAAGATACGCGATCTCCTTTATTGTATATCCATCATTTGGAGCAACAATTAAGGTTTCCGGACCTTGATATGTTCCTTTTAAAATCTCCAAAATTAATTTAGCCACATCAAAAGAGAACACAAACTGCCTTCTGGCCCGTCCACTCCCCCAGATTTCCAAGGGTCTTTTTTGCGTCTTGGCTAAATAACATTTATGAATCAATGAACCGATTACATGCCCATCCTCCAGATCCCAGTTGTCATTCGGACCATACATTGTAACCGGCGTTATTGTCGTAAATTCAGCGCCATACTGAGTTTCCAGAAGTCTTGTCTGAACATCGAGCATCCTTTTTGAAGAGGCATATCCCAGATTGCCGAAAAATGGAGAGCCCCTGTGCAGATCATCCTCATTTGAAGGACGGTCGTCGTAATACTGATACGCGCAACTGGAGAGGACCCCCAAAACCCTTTTTGTCGGGAATTCGTTGGCAATTGTTAAAACATTCGTATTTATTAGAATGTTATCAGAGAAAAGAGACGCGTTTTCGCGGGCGTTCTTTTTTACACCACCAACCTTGGCGGCCAGGTGGATAACAATATCTGGCTGATACTCAG
>MGRR01000056.1:33703-34959 GCA_001798265.1 Deltaproteobacteria bacterium RIFCSPHIGHO2_12_FULL_43_9 | reverse complement strand
CTACGCGCGGCGCAAATGTCCCTCAGATCATAATCCCGCCCGGAGACAAACGAACCATCTGGCAGTAGTTCCCTGAGCGCGTACCCCAATAAACCACTACCGCCTGTAACTAATATTTTTTCATTCATAGCGCGTTTAAGACAACTTCAGAAATAAAATCTACCTGTTGAATCGTCAAAGTCGGATGATTCGGTAAAAAGAAACCACAATGGTGAATCCTGTCTGCCATGGGAAAGCTCGCCTTTCCGTATTTTTCATACCAGAATGGATGAAGGCCAAGGTTACCGGCAGAAAAGATTCTGGTTTCAATCCCATTTTTAGCCAGAGCCGATACAATCCTTCGACGCTGCTCCGTACTCTCCGCCAAAGCACCGGTCGATATACTGCAAATTTTAGAATCAGGATGGGGGCTTTTCTGGAAATAGAGCTTCCCGCTCAGATGACTCAAATATCTGGTATGATTCTCATTCCTACGGCCGATAAACCAATCCAGCTTTTCTAATTGCCCTAACCCTATATAGGCCTGAAGATCGGTGGAACGCAGATTAAATCCGGGAACATAAAACACGAACGGTGAGTGAAAATCATCTATCTCATATTTTTTAACCAACTGATTATGGATCTCCGGGTCAAGATCCTTGCTCCATCCATGGCTTCTCCCCATCAACATTAAGTTTCTGAATTCGTGGTTATTTGTTGAGATCATGCCACCTTCTATTGTCGACATCTGGTGGCCAAAATAGAACGAGAAACTCCCCATGTCACCGAATGAGCCAACCTTTTTCCCTCTATATTCGGCACCAATCGCGGCACAAGCATCCTCAAGAAGATAAAATCTGTACTTCTGCTTTAGCGCCATAATCTCATTCATTTTGTGGGGAACACCAAGAACCTGAACCAGCACAACAACAGATGGATCATTTTCTTTCAGGAGCACCTCAAGATGATTCAAATCAAGTCCAAATGTGTCTGGATCGGCATCACACATTATCGGTTCAAAACCCAATTGTATGAATGGGGCAACCGTTGTAACCCATCCGACAGTTGGAACAACCACCTTTTTATTCCTCAGTTTTTCAGATCTGCCCAAAATATATAACGCGTAAGCCATCAGTAGATTCGCCGATGAACCCGAATTGCAAAAAACTGAGTATCGACTACCAAGCCATTTGCTCCATTTTTCTTCGAACTCAAGGGTAAACTTTCCCTTGGTAAGACGTGGATAACCCTTTAGCCATTCGATTAACCGGTCAACA
>MGRR01000056.1:26907-33696 GCA_001798265.1 Deltaproteobacteria bacterium RIFCSPHIGHO2_12_FULL_43_9 | reverse complement strand
TATCGATTGTATCTTCAGCTAAATAATATTTAATTGGCTCCATTGTTCCCTCTATGTTTAAAATGGCCCCTTGAATTGATGTGTCAACAGGGGAACATCCTCTTTGGGAAGATCCTTGCCAAGCATCTCATAAACCTTCCAGACAATCTTCCTTGCGTTTGGATAAAATTCATCTTCCAGATTTTTGCTCACGGGACATGGGACGTGGGCACTCCCCATTCTTTGTATCGGCTGTTTCAGTGAACCAAAACCTTTTTCAGCAACAATCGCGGCAATCTCGGCGCTCACTCCGCAGGTTGCCCAATCACAGTCCACGATCAGCAGCTTCCCCGTTTTTTTGACCGAATCTAAAATCGTCTCTTCATCCAGGGGAACCAGACTGACCGGATCGACAACCTCAACATATATACCCTGCTTTTCCAAAAAATCGGCCGCCTTCAGAGCCTCAGTAACCATATATGAATTAGCAACAATGGTTACGTCACCACCCTGCTTACGGACATACGCCTTCCCAAAAGGCAATTCATAATACTCATCCGGAACCTCATCATTTATATAGTAGAGAATCCTGTGCTCAATCATTACGACCGGATTCGGATCAGCAATAGCCGCGGTCAGATATCCCTTCGCGTCATAGGCGGTTGTCGGCATTACAAGCTTTACGCCGGGAACATGCATGAAGAACGACTGTAAACTCTGGGAGTGTTGCGCCCCCTGCCCCCAGCTTCGGCCGATAACAGCCCTGATAACGATTGGAACATTCATCTGCCCGCCAAACATGTATCGCCACTTGGCGGCGAGATTTAAAATCTGATCTAGCGCGAGATACAGAAAATCGGCCCTTATATGAACATGAACCGGCTTCAATCCGGCGATTGCCGCTCCAACCGCGACACCTGTCATACCATTTTCAGCTATAGCTGTATCAAAACACCTCTTTGGCCCAAACCTTTCCAACACGCCCTTCACGCTTCCAAAAAGCTCTTTATGATCGTCCGCGCCAAGACCAAAGACAAAAACATTTGGATCCCTCTCCATGGACTGGATTAACCCCTGAGCCAGCGCGTACCCGTAATTGATTACACTCATATACGTTCCTTAAAGAGACCCTCGTAGAGCTCCTTTTTGTCGGGGATCGGACTTTTTTCCGCAAAACCTACCGCTTCATCTATTTCTGCTTTAAGTTCATTTTCAATCCTTAGAAAGTCGTCATCACTGAATCCAAGCCCCCTCTTCATTGTATTTTTTGCCATTTGAATTGAATCTCTTTCTATCGCCAGATTCAAAAGCGCCCTGTCCCTGTATTTCTCATTATGGTCCGCGCCCGGTCCGACATGCTCAGCCCATCGATGGGTCATAAATTCCAGTACCATAGGACTACCACCACCACGCACCGTCTGAACCGCCTCACGCATATTCGCGTAAACATTTGCTACATCAAAACCATCCGTTCGAATACCCTTAATCCCAAGCCCCTCGCCAAATTTATAGAGCTCCGTTACCTTATGCCGCTCTTTAACACATGAGTGGACCGCGTAGTTGTTGTTCTCTAAAACAAAAATTACAGGTACCTGTTTTAGGGCCGCGAAATTGAGGCTTTCAAAAAAGACACCCTCACCAACAGCACCATCACCAAAAAAGGCTACAGTAACCCTGTCTAGCCCCAGATATTTAGCCGCGAAGGCATCACCAACCGCGACAGGTATCGTACTCGCTACTATCGCAGAACACCCCATTAGTCCCACCTCGGGTGCCACGTAATGCATGGAACCACCTTTTCCACGACAACAACCGGTATTTTTCGCGTACAACTCCGCGAATGCCTTTTTCAAATCTCCACCCTTCGCGATAAAGATTCCATGTCCTCTATATGTTCCATATATGTGATCATCGGGCCTTAGCGCGTGGCATACCCCGGCGGCTATCGCCTCCTGCCCCAATGAGAGATGAACCGGACTTTGGATCTTGTCAGTAGGATAAATTTCCGCAACCCGGCTCTCAGCCAACCTAATTTTTAACATTTTCCTAAAGAGCTCATTCCAGGCTGAAGAATCGAGGTAAGAGGAAGAGGGGGTCATTTCATTCCTTTATATATTCGCGTACTGGTTCCGCTTGATTATCTGATATCCATTTACCAATTCCCTGATACCATCATCGAGAGAATAATCGGGAATAAAACCGGTAGATTCAATTTTTTTATTGCTTACAACATAATTTCTCTTATCCGGGTCCTCACCAATCTCGGCTTCTACGAAATAGAAGGATGGAACATGTTTTTTAATGGCCTCGCAAAGCTCGCGCTTGCTGATATTGCAATCGCTTAAGCCGAGGTTATAAGGCTCACCCCGCAATTTTTCGAAATTATTCAAACCATGAAGGAATGCCTTAACGACATCACGAACATGAACATAGTTTCTCTTAAAATGGGATTCAAATAACACCACGAACCGGTCATAAACCGCGCGGTAGGTAAAATCATTAACCAAAAGGTCGAGCCTCATTCTGGGGCTGGTTCCAAAAACGGTTGCCAGCCTGAATGTAATTGCGTTACCCGAATCGAGAACGGCCTTTTCAGCATCAACCTTCAATCTTCCATATAAGGATATTGGCTTAAGTGGAGAGTTTTCATCGCAAAACACCCCCGCCTCACCAACACCGTAACCACTATTGGTAGTCGGGAAAATAACCCGCTGCTCCCTACTCTTTAATTTCAGAATCAATTTAACCGCGTCCAGATTAGTGGAGGTTGCGGCAACTGGATCCTTATCGCAAAGTGGCGCGCCGGTTAAACATGCCAGTGGAAATATAACATCAACATCCTTAAGAAGACTCCCTATGGCCTCCTCGTCCCGGGCATCTTTTCTGTAGATTCTAAGGTTCCTATTGTATGCGCAATCCAGCAGGGATGTCTGCCCATACATAAAATTATCAAGCGCGACTACCTTGTATCCATTTTGTAATAGCGTCGGAACAAGAACGGAACCGATATAACCGGCGGCTCCGGTAACCAAAATCTTCATGATGCAACCTTTTTATTGTAATCTAATAATGTTCTCTAATTTAGCGCCCATTATCTCTAATTGTGAGACCTCTTCACCAATCCTGGTAAAAGAGGCAACAACTATCTTCCCATTAAACCCCTTTAATTCCTCTCTCCTTGATGAAGGAACAGCTGATACCAGATTAATCGGAGTTCCTATCACAAGTGCTTTCAACATTTCAACTGTTGACCCGTCTCCAATGAGTGCTATTTCAAGAAAATCCTCTTCAATCAATCTGTTCAGCGTCTGTTCACAGGCCTGAACAAAATATTTATGATTCTTCCAGTTACGTAATATAAAAATAGGACCGATAAAAACGGTCCCCCAAAAACCTCGCCTTATAATCCTGTTAGGGAACCTCTCTCTACCCATTTGTTGAAATAGTTTCTGAACCACCTTCCTATAGCTCTGCCTTATAATATTCGTTATTATTAAAGAATATATTTTGAAATTCTTATAAAAATAATCTTTCGAATATTTCCTATAATAGAGCGGTGAAGTAAATCTGTAATTCTTTTCAAAGTGTCTTCGTTTTATAGATTCATCCATTCTCTCAATGTCCCATTCTGGTATCTCTCTTGTCGGAAGGAGTGATTCTTTTGGATCTGAATATATAATCTCATGATCCTTGTTTTCCAAAATCTTTATGGCCGGATTTTTTACAAGTGGCTGAATCCTGCCCATTCTTATAGCCTCGAGTGAAGTAGTCGACATATTCTTGCCATCGTGAGGACCAAAATAGTTACCTACACCATCGGTCCCGGGATGCCAAGTGTGATAGAGGAATTCACCCTCATGCCAAATTTCTCTCTTACCACAATTTCTCATTCGAAAAGTAAAATCGTAGGGACCACAAATATGCCCTAAAAAATCTATATGCTCGTCAGCCCCACCAATGCGTATTAAATCACTACGAAGAGCAGCAAGACACGCACCATAGTTTCTGCTGTGAAGTGAATCCTCGGTATCTATTAATCCAAATGTGGTATCCCCAACCCAGTTTAGGCACCTTGTATTCAGAAAATTATCGAAACTTGGAAAATTAAATGGTTAAAACTTTTTTTCCACATTTCTGACCTCATCAAGGTGAAGCACTATGTCCTTGCTACCTTCAATGGTCTCTATGATACTTTGCAAAAATGTGGGCTTAACCATTGTATCTGAATCACACACAACAACTATTTTTCCCTTTGATACAGTAATCCCGACATTATACATTAGATGCTTATGATAATAGGTTCCCGGAGGCAGCCCCATTATTATCCATGAATCTATAAATGGATCTGCCCCAACCTCCCTGTTTTTCTCCAAAAAATCATCTATTTCCCTAGCTCTCTTTGTGAAATATTCAATCCATATTATCTCATAATCAGATCGTGGGATCGTCTGATCATTGATGTAATGCAACATGTGGTAGCTCTCACGGCATGACCAATCGAGGAGCACCACGCTAATTTTAGGATTCTTATTCTCCGGTGTATTCAAGAGAAACTGCATCATTGATGATTATTTCATATACAATATGTAATCAAGTTTTTTATTTTCGTCATTCCGAGCGGTTTCGTCATCCTGAGCGAACCATCCGTCATCCTGAGCGAAGCGAAGGATCTCTTCCGTCATCCTGAGCGAAGCGAAGGATCTCTCCCGTCATCCTGAGCGAAGCGAAGGATCTCTTCCGTCATCCTGAGGCGAAGCCGAAGGATCTCTCGCGCTAGAAAAGAAGAGATTCTTCGCCTTCGGCTCAGAATGACGTGTAATACTCCGATAGACTCACTCACGGGGATGACTAAGGGCCATAGACAACACTGTGAAACTTGAATTAATTCCTAAAAGCAGATTACATGTAGCGATGGCTAAAAAATTACCACTCCGTGAATTACTCAAACAAAATAGTCCAATCGTCAGTGACGGCGGCATGACAACGTCGCTATATGATAAAGGCTTCTACATAAATAGAAGCTTCGAAGAGCTCTCCATAACCGACCCACACGTAGTACGTGATGTAACGCAGGAATTCAAAAGAGCTGGTGCCAAATTATTGAGCACAAATACATTTAACGCACTACTACCGAAGCTCACTGAATATGGCCTGCAGGAGAAATTGGAAGAGATATTAATTGCTTCAGTCAAAATTACAAAAGATTTATCTGACAATGATTCATATGTTCTTGGCGCGATCGGCCCACTAGGAATCGTAGTTGAACCGTTGGGGCCCACCAGCATGAATGAAGCTAAGGCCTATTTTGCCAAGAATATTGAGATCATGGATCGTGAAGGGGTAGATGCAATTTCATTCCTAGGTTTCCATGACCTAAATGAACTCAGAGCAGCTATCATGGCTGCAAAAGAAACTACCGAAAAACCGATCTTCGCCCACATAAGTGTACAAGAAAATATGAAAACCTTTTACGGGCACACACTTAATGAATTTGTAAGATTAGTAGAAGAGTTTGACATCGATGTATTAGGCTGTGCTGGTGAGGTTGGCCCTAGTGGCATGTTAACATCTGCTGAAAAACTCCGCCCTTTAACAAAAAGGCCGATATCGCTTTTACCAAATGCCGGGGTTCCGAAATATGTTAATGATCAATATATCTATCTATGCAATCCGGACTATATCGGAAAATATGCCAAAAGATTCATTCAGGCAGGAGTAAATATAGTCGGTGGACATTGTGGGGTACACGAAAAGCATATCAGGGCAATTTCAAACGCCTTGAGAATGACATCCTCTTCAATGAAATCCGAGTCATTTTACGCAGAAAATACAAAATCATCAGTGACAATTGATCCTCCACTCCCCCCCACCCCCAAAAAAAATCGAAGTAAATTAGGCTATGCCCTGGAAACAGGCAAAAGGGTTTTTTCCATTGAGGTTGTCCCTCCGAAAGGTGTTGATCTCAAAAAATTCCATGAATATTGCGAAAAACTCGAACTTGGTGGCGTTGAGTTTGTGAATATTCCGGATGGCGCACGGGCGGTTGCCAGAATCAGCTCTCTGCAACTAGCCTCATATGTAAAACAACATTTGAATCTGGAACCGATTCCACACTTTACCGCGAGAGACAGGAATCTGATTGGAATTCAATCGGACCTGCTTGGCGCGTATGTCAATGGTATAAGAAATGTTCTTCTTATAACCGGAGATCCCCCAAAACTTGGGAATTGCCCCGGCGCTACAGCTGTTTACGATGTTGATTCCATAGGATTAACCAGAATTGTATCAAGAATGAATCAAGGTTTGGATCTTGGTGGCTCACGATTTGGAGATCCGGCAGAATTTCTCATTGGTGTTGCCTTAAATCCTACGACTCCCAATAAAAAACTCGAGATTGATAGGTTGAAATATAAGGTTGAGTCTGGCGCCGATTTCATTATGACGCAACCAATCTATGATCTCTCAATCTATAAATCATTTATTGACGAATCTGGTTCACACAACCTCCCTATTTTAATGGGTATCTGGCCATTGGTTTCTTTAAGAAACGCTGAATTTTTAAAAAACGAGGTCCCGGGTGTTTCTGTACCAGATTGGGTTTTAAGAGAGATGGAAAAGGCGGGGGACTCAAAAGAGGAGGCAATAAAACGTGGTGTTGAGATAGCAATCAAAACAATGGAAGAGGCCAAGAATTTTGTCGCAGGTTTTCAGGTAAGCGCCCCCTTTAATAGAATAGATATAGCATTGGAAGTAATTCATGCCATCCGTAATTAAGGCAAAATCTATTGATAAGAGTTGGGAGATTAGTAC
>MGRR01000056.1:26699-26857 GCA_001798265.1 Deltaproteobacteria bacterium RIFCSPHIGHO2_12_FULL_43_9 | reverse complement strand
TTCGATAAAACCTAAAACCAATCTCGATATTTTTCTGCCAACAACCTATTCATTCCAGGAAGATCTAAAAATATACAGGAAACCAACCGGGCATTGGTGGATTGCATGCGATCTGGGAACTACACTAATTGAGCTTTCAGCAATCGACGACTCTGGTG
>MGRR01000056.1:9339-26636 GCA_001798265.1 Deltaproteobacteria bacterium RIFCSPHIGHO2_12_FULL_43_9 | reverse complement strand
AGCGGGAATCCAGATCCCCGTTTTCACGGGGATGACAAAGACGTCATTGCGAGCGAACACGTCATTGCGGGCGAACACGTCATTGCGAGCGAAAAAAGCCTTCAGCCCCCAGGCGAAGCCGTCGGGGGGAAGCAATCTGAGTTTGCGGAGCCTGTCCTGAACGCAGTGAAGGATCCCCCTTCGGCTCCTCGCAATGACGACTTACGTCATCCCGAGGCGACCATTCGTCATCCCGAGCGAAGCGAGGGATCTCAACGCGAGATTGCGGAGCCTGTCCTGAACGCAGTGAAGGATCCTCGGCGGTCACCCGATCCTCGCAATGACGTAAAGATCTATGTCGCCGGGAACTCCGCGGTAACGTCATTTATAGCAGGTCTACCCATTGACCAGCTTGCCGTCTCGCCATACCAGCCGGTTTCCTTAACATCAAAGCAAATTTCTACCGATGATTTTGAAATAGAAACACTTCCACTAATCCACAGCTTTGTCGGGGGAGATCTTTTTGCCGGTATATTCAAACTTTGGCGGGAGAATAAAATCAACAAAACAAGATGGATTCTTATTGATGTTGGTACAAACTCAGAGATTATCTATTGGGATGGAGAGAGATTGTTTATTTCCAGCACCCCCGCAGGTCCCGCATTTGAGGGCTCAAGCATAAGCATAGGAATGAGGGCTGAAAGTGGCGCGATAATCAACCCAAAATATAGCAACGAGAAATGGCTTTTCGATGTTATAGGAAACGACATCCCCAAAGGAATCTGTGGCTCTGCTCTAATTGAGATGATTGCAATCTTGGTTGAAAAAGGCTTTATAACTACCGATGGTGAGGTTTTAGAGGATGTAAGGCTTCAGTTAACAGATGAACTAGCAATAAATCAGGATGACATCCGCGAATTCCAGCTTGCAAAATCTGCAATCAAAACAGGTTTGGAACTTGTTGCCTCTGAGAGCGACAAAAAACCAGAGTTATTATATCTTGCTGGGGCTTTCGGCTCCCATCTGGATCTGAAATCATGCCTGCAGATAGGCTTGCTCCCATCAATAGAGACAATTACATTAGGAAACCTGAGCTTGGCTGGCACCATCGAATGGGGTAAAAGCGATATCACGACCCGTAACTCATTTGCTAAATGGCTCGCAGAAGTAAAACAACCGATTGAACTTGCATTAAAGGATGAGTTCCAGAGGGCCTTTATAGAAAATATGACCCTCTCCGCACATGGGAGCGAGCACGTCATTGCGAGCGAGCACGTCATTGCGAGCGAGCACGTCATTGCGAGCGAGCACGTCATTGCGAGCGAGCACGTCATTGCGAGCGAAGCGAAGCAATCTGAGATTGCGGAGCCTGTCCTGAACGTAGGGAAGGATCCCCTTGCAACTCCTCGCAATGACGAATTGGAATGACGAAGATTGGAGAAGTGAAGAGTGAATAGTGGTAGATATGAAGAATTTAGAAATGCCCTCTCTACCCGACTCCTGGTTTTAGATGGATCGATGGGTGCACTCTTAATGAAACGTGGCCTTCCAGCCGGATACGCGCCAGATCTCTGGAATCTTGAAAAACCAGAGATCATTGAAAGCGTACAACGGGAATACGCCGCTGCTGGAGCGGATATATTAATTACAAACACATTTGGGGCCTCAAAACTTCGCCTAAATGAATATCAGGCATACAATAAATTAAGGGAGATTAATTCACGGGCGGTTGACATTGCACGACGCGCGGGGAGAGAAAAAACATTTGTTGCTGGAGACATAGGACCAAGTGGGGATACTATTTATCCAACCGGCTCCCTCTCATTTGATGCCGCATTCGACATCTTTTATGAGCAGGCAAAGGTTTTAGTAGAATCTGGTGTTGACACAATTATTATTGAGACGATGTTCGATTCTCTTGAATTCAAGGCGGCACTCTCTGCCGTTCGCAGTATCAGCAGGCATGTTCCAATAATCGCCTCAATGACATTCAACACAGATACACTCTCGGATACTGGCATAAGCCCTGAATCAGCTGTCGCAATAGCAGAGGGATTCCACGCTGATGTCGTAGGAGCAAATTGCTCGGTCGGTCCTGATGCGATGTTAAAAGTCATAGAGCGGATGAAATCCATTTCCGCGCTGCCACTTGTAGCTCAACCAAACGCTGGAATTCCTAAATTAAAGGATGGGGAAACCGTTTTCCCATTAAACGCGCCACAAATGGCTGAATATATCGAACTGTTCTTTAAGGCAGGGGTCAGAATTTTAGGAGGATGTTGCGGAACAACACCTGAATATATCCGGGCAATAAAAAATAGTATTGATAACCGAGGGAGAGAACTCTTTGCGCACTCAATCACCACTGAAAGGAGAGGTACAATCCTTTCAGCCAAAACAAGAACAGTGATAATCGGTCCCGAACATCCATTTACTATTATAGGGGAGAAGATTAACCCTACAGGAAGAAAGCAGGTGGCCAAATCAATAAGGGAGGGAAACATTGAGGCATTGATGAATGATGCCTTCAGGCAGGCTGAAGCCGGCGCGCAATGTCTCGATATTAACGTCGGTGTCCCGTTAATCGATGAGCCAAAAATGATGTCGGACGTTGTGGTTGCGGTCCAAAACGTGGTCGATATTCCACTTGTAATCGATAGCAGTTTTTCCGAAGCACTCTTTTCAGGTGGAAGCGTATATTATGGGAGACCACTTTTGAACAGCATTAACGCTGAGGATGAAAAACTCGATGAGGTTATACCAATCGCACAAAAAACCGGTGGAGCGGTTCTTGCTCTGACAACTGAAACCGAGGTCCCGGAAACCGCTGAAGGCCGCCTAAAATACGCAAAAAAAATATTAAACAGGTTATTGGATGCAGGCCTTACCAGAAATGATGTTGTTTTCGATTGCCTAAGCCTCACTGTCTCCGCGATGAAAAATGGGAGTATTGAAACCCTTCGCACAATAGAACTAATAACAAAGGAGCTCGGTTGCTCAACAATACTTGGTTTAAGTAACGCGTCATTTGGATTACCGAACAGAAAATTTGTGCATCAGGCATATCTTACGATGGCAATTCAGCATGGATTAAATTCCGCGATAATGAACGTTCTAGAATCAAACGTTGCAATCCGCATCGCTGCCGCAGAGCTTTTTACACAACGAAAGAATTCTACCGAGAATTACCTGCAAAACTGGTCATCCCCGATAACAGAAGACAAGGTCCCGGAAAATAAGCCTGCTTCAGAAGGCAAATCTGTGGAACATGATTCAGCTCCCGATTTAAAACTTGATCCTCTGCAGAAAGAGATTTTTTGGGACATAGTCGATGGAAAAAGGGAGAAGATCACTGGAGACATCAATAAATTTCTCGAGACAAACAAAAAGGAGGCATTCGCCCTCTTCTTGAATGTCATGACCCCTGGGATAAGATATCTTGGGGATCTGTTCGGCAGAAGGAAGAAGTTCATACCACACCTGGTCGCGGCCGCTGAGGCAATGAAGATAGGCGTAAAACTCCTGGAACCACACTTTGAAAAAACGGGCAAAGATGAGAAACCGAAGATTACCGTAGTCTTTGCCACGGTCAAAGGAGACATTCACGATATAGGGAAAAATATCTGTATCCTTATGCTTAAAAATTTCGGTTTTAATGTAATAGATCTCGGACGTAATGTTCCAATGGACGCCATATTTAAGGCAGCAAGAGAAAACAACGCGCAGATATTGGCCCTCTCCGCGTTAATGACAACCACAATGATCCAGATGAAACTCCTGATAGAGGAGAATAAAAAACTGGGTTCACCCTTTAAGGTCATGGTTGGAGGCGCCCCGGTAACATCTGAGTTTGCTAAAGAGATCTACGCGGATGGGCATAGCGAGGATGTAGGAGGGATTGTATCTGAAGCGGAGCGGATATTGAATGCATTAGGGTACCGGGGAGAGACCCAAAAGTCATCCCCAGCGACGCAGTCGCGTCGGGGATCTTAGTGTTTTCAATGAGATGCCCGACGACCTTCGGTCTGGGCATGACGATGGGTCTCTCCCCAAAAAGGTAACGACTAATTTTTACTTTTATGTATTATTATATTAATCATTTCATTTAACAAACAGATGGGCAGATAGGAACAGTCGCAACATGGATTTTATAAAGAAGACCATAACAGCTAAAGTAAAAAATAAGAAAATCAGAGCAAATGCCTCACAGATGAGATTTAGCCCATACCGTTGCTTCAGGGATATCCAAAATATTGAATCCAACCGCTGTATTAAGGTCATTGGCGATTATTTATGTAAAAAAGAGAATCTAGTGCTCTATTCTGATGGCAATGGAGAGTTTTTAAAGAAATTACTGGAAATAACCCCCTCACTTTCAAAAAATATAATAGTTAATCGGGAAACCATTAATAATATCCCTGCAGATACCAAGTCGGTTTTTCTATGCGAATATCATGCACTCAATCTTATTAGCCTTAAGAAAAAGGTACAAAAAGGAATAGATGTTATAACCCCTGAAAACCTAGTGGATATCAATTGGAAAGCAATTCCATATAATGCGTGGGTGCCCGAGGTAAAAAGCATATATCCCATAGATGTACCTGACATAGAATTCCAACCCAATCTCGATTTTATATTAATCGATGCCCCGGCAAGAAACCTCTCATTTTTACCAAACGGCCTGGCATATGTTCATAACGCACTTAAAAAGACAAAAATAAAATTTCAGACAGTCGATTTAGATATAATTGTTTATCATAGATACCACATTCATAGGCTTATAGACCGGCCCGACACCATACATACAAAGATAGGGACCGAAATGCATCCAGATCCCTGGTTGGCCGAGGGTTATGATGAGTGGCAAAAGAACGAGGTACTGGAATATTTTAGGCCTGTAATTGATGAAGTTATTCAGAAACTCGCAAAAGCAAAGCCTAAAATTGTCGGTTTCTCAATTCAGGCATGCAATATTAAATTTGTCAGAGAGATTGTAAATGGAATTAAAAAGGAACTCCCTGACACACTGATTGTTGTAGGTGGATTCAGCTGTTTTCAGCCATCAGTTGGTTTAAGAATCTTTCCGGAATGTGACTACATGTGCATTGGCGAAGCGGACCTCACGGTTGGGCCACTAATCGAAGCCTTAGCAAGGGGGGAGCGTCCAAAAGATCTCCCAGGAATTCTCTCCAGATTAGACACACCTGGATATACATTTCAGAACTATCCGATGCCGATGGATCTCGATACTCTAGATATGGCTACTTATGATTGGACCGACATCTCCCTTTATAGAAACTACAATCATTATCAATTGACTCCTATTATCGCTAGCCGCGGTTGCAGATGGTCTAGATGCACATTCTGCGCTGAGCGCTTTTACTGGAGAGTACGTGACCCAAAACTTGTAGTTGATGAATTTGAGTACCTTCATGATCATGGCTGCGATTTATTCATGTTCAACGAGAGTGATCTAAACGGGCTACCCGAAAAGGTTATCGCGATATGTGATGAGATCTACAAAAGAGGATTAAAAATAAAATTAACAGGGCAGCTGCGTGTACATAAAAAATGTAACAGAGAATATTTCGACAGACTGCATAGGGGGGGATTTGTTGCCCTCAGATTTGGTGTGGATGCCTGGTCGAAAAATGGGTTACGCCTTCAAATGAAGGGGTACACTAAAGAGATGGTATTACAAAATTTAAGGGATTGCTGGGGAGCGGGAATTTACACGGAAGTAAATACTGTTGTGGGTGTCCCCCAGGAGACTGAGGCAGACATAGATGAAGGTATTGATTTCATGATCGAGTGCAATCCATACATTGGACGACACGCGAATATGAATCCATTGATGCTCGTCATTGGCTCTGTTTATTGGGAGGATCCAGAAAGATTCAAAATAAAATTCAACAAATCAAAAGAAGAGATCTTTGAGAAATATCACACCATTATCCCGTCTGACCTTTGGTATAGCGAGGATCCATACATAGACCAGGATATCCGGGTTGAGCGCTTTAAAAGAATGATCAAAACACTTCATGACAAAAAAGTTGATATGGGCCCTTTTCTAAAACAGGTCATCCAGGATGTCGCGGAGGGAAAAGGGGCAGATCACAGCGCGAGACCAGATCTGGCAAATGAAAATGATACCGATCTTAAACAAAAGGATTATGGAACAACGAAACGAAGGGAGGATTTTGCAATTAAAGTTGCGAGTCAACTCCAGAACGATTTTATAGACCCCAAAGACAGCATGTACCATATTGTTTTTTGCGAGAATCAATTTTGGGGCATTAATTATAACGAATATAATGAGGCATTAACACGCCCAGCCTATTTAATTTATAAAGCGAAAATGGACGCACTATACAAATCTTTTAGGCAGAAGGGTGTTCCTCTTTTAAAAAATCCATCAAGGCTAAAATGGACGGCAAGGCGGGCAATGGAAATTTTCAAGGAAGAAGGAGCAAAGGGATTATTTTTTAAAATTAAAAATAAGATAAGCCAGCACGCGCAATAGTAATTTGTCATCCCTGCGCTTGTCATCCCGGTGAAAACCGGGATCTATCTCATCATCCCGAGCGAAGCGAGGGATCTCAACGCGGGAGATTGCTTCGCTTCGCTCGCAATGACGGAGAGATTCCCGCGTTCGCGGGAATAACAAAGTGCGGGAATGACAACTGAATCTTAATATAAAATAATTTATGGACTACATTAAAAAAACTGTACCTATAAAAATCAAGAGAAAATCGATAAGAGCGGAAGCAAATCAGATGAGGTTCAGTCCATTTCGCTGCTTTCAGGATATTGAGTCAGAAAGTGCCATAAGGTGCCTCAAACTTATTGGTGAATACTTACTGACAAAAAAACAACTTACTCTTTTCGGCATTCGTCATCCCCAGGCCGAAGGCCGTGGGGATCTCCACGTTGAGACCCCGGCCCCCCACGCCTTCGGCTGGGGGCTTCGGCCGCTCGCTGGGGGGGACGTACGGGCTAGTAGCAACTTCCTGACACACCTATTAAAACATACGCCACAGCTTTCCACACACTCAGTAGCTGTGATAGATGACATAAAAAAGTTACCCAGCAACACTAAAACACTTTTCATAGGTGAAACATTAGCCGTCAGATTAATGTCATTAAAAAGAAAAATCCCATATGGGATTGAAATAGTTACCCCTGAGATTCTAATGGACATAAATTGGGAAGTCATTCCAACGAACTCATGGATCCCTGATGTAAATTCAATCTACCCGATAGATCTTCCAGATATTGAATTTCGCCACAACCTCGATCTTCTGGTCATTGATTCGCCGGCAAGAAATCTTGCCTTTTTACCAAATGGACTAGCCTATCTGCACAACGCGCTCAAAAAAACATCGATCAATTTTCAAACATTTGATCTGGATATTGTCACCTACCATAGATACCACATTCATAGACTTTTTGACCGACCAGAGAAGAACTTAACACCCGGTGGCCATGAAATGCATCCCGATCCCTGGTTGGCAGAGGCCTATGATCAATGGCAAAAGCCAGATGTCATTGAGTATTTCCGCCCGATTATAGACGAGACTATTGATAAGATAATCCAAGCCAAGCCAAAAATTTTGGGACTCTCCCTTCAGGAGTGCAATGTTCGATTTGCAAGGGCTGTTGTAAGGGAGGTTAAGCCTCGTCTGCCTAACACGATAATCTTGGTAGGTGGCTTTAGCTGTTATCAATCCTCTATAGGCAGGAGAGCCTTTCCAGAATCCGACTATATGTGCATAGGTGAAGCCGATCTTACAGTCGGTCCACTTGTAGAGGCACTCGCAAAGGGGGAACGTCCGAAGGATCTTCCAGGCATTTTATCTAGGTTCGATTCACCTGACTATAGCTTCACAAACTATCCCATGCCAATGGATCTCGATTCACTGGAGATGGCGAAATATGACTGGACCGATATTAAACTTTATAGAAATTATAACAATTATCAATTAACGCCAATCATCGCGAGCCGTGGTTGCAGATGGTCCCGCTGCACATTCTGTGCGGAGAGATTTTTCTGGCGCGTCAGGGATCCAAAACTGGTTGTGGATGAATTTGAATATCTCTACGACCAGGGATGCAACCTGTTTATGTTTAATGAGAGTGACCTAAATGGTCTACCCGAAAAAGTCGTGGCAATCTGCGATGAAATCATTAAAAGAAAACTTAAAATCAGATTAACCGGCCAGTTAAGAATTCACAAAAAATCAGACCGGGCCTACTTTGACAAACTGGTTGCCGGTGGGTTTGTAGCACTCCGATTTGGCGTCGATGCCTGGTCAACTAACAGCCTAAGACTTCAGATGAAGGGCTACACAAAGGATATGATCTATCAGAATCTGGGTGACTGCTATAAAGCAGGTATTAATACAGAGGTTAATACTGTTATTGGAATTCCCGGCGAGACCGAAGCAGACATCGATGAATCCATTGAATTAATGCTCAAATGCAATCCCTACATTGGACGCCATGCCAATATGAATACACTTATACTGGCTATAGGCTCTGTCTATTGGGAAGACCCTGAAAGATTCAAGATCAAGTTTCATAAATACACAAAAGAAGAGATATTCGAAAAATTTCCAAGCTTTATTCCATCTGACCTATGGCATAGCGAGGAGCCATATATTGATCAAACGACACGTATTCAGAGATACAAACGTGTGATTGAAACGCTGCACAATAATTCTGTTGACATGGGACCTTTCCTAAAAGAGGTATTCGATCACGTAGCAAAGCAGAAAGGTAAAGAGTATAGCGAGAATGCCTACAATGAACATATTGAAAGCCTCGAAGGTGCTGCAAACAATTGGAAGAAGAAGCGACGCGAAGATTTCGCATATAAGGTGTCAAGTAAACCATATACCGACGAAATCCCCATGGTAGATCAAAATTTACATATCGCAAAGTATGACGGTGCATTTTGGGGTGTCGACTCAAAAACCCTGGAATATTATTCAAATATATCTTTGTTTGCCATGTACAAAACTAAGAGCGCCCTGATGATGAAAATTGTGCGGGAACGAGGAATTCCCTTATTATTGGATTACCCGAGACTCAAGAGGCATACTAGAAGGGCCCTAAATATTATTAATACTGAGGGGCCTTCCGTTCTAATAAAAAAAATAAGGAATAAGCTGCGACAGCACATAAATTCCATAACTAACTGAAGGATGTATTGAATGGATTACACAACCCAGAAGGTACCGGTAAAATCAAAAAGAATAAATGCAGAGTTGAATGGTACACTGATGAGATTCAGCCCATTCAGATTATTCCAGGACTTTCAGTCGAGGGAAGCAATTAATTGTTTAAAACTTATCGGTAAATATTTGTCCGGCAAAGAGGATGTAGCACTATACGGGAAAGGTGAATTCTCAGATAAACTGTTGGAACACAATCCGAATTTATCAAATCATATCTTGGGCGTTTTTTATCCAACACTGATATTACCAGCAGGGGTTAAAACAATATTCTTGTGCGACAAATCAGAGCTGGCATGCCAGCGATTGAAGAAAAACATTCCTGCAGGCATTGAGATTATTACCCCCGCAGTAATACAAGATTTAGACTGGAAAGCTATACCGGGTTTTGCATGGGTCCAAGATATAAAAAGCATATACCCAATCGATATACCAGAGATTGAATTCTCACCAGGTCAGGATTTGATTGTCATAGACTCGCCGGCAAGAAACCTCGCCTTTTTACCGAATGGTTTGGCATACGTTCATAATGCCTTAAAGAAAACCTCTTTAAAGTTTCAAACTGTAGATTTAGATATTATTGTTTATCACAGATACCACACTCACAGATTGCTTGATCGACCCGAAAAAATGCTAACCCCGGGTGGAAAGGAGATGCACTACGATCCGTGGCTCGCTGAGGCATACTTGCAATGGAGCGATCTGGATGTTGTGGAATATTTCCGCCCTGCAATTGATGAGGTTGTTGAAAAGTTAATTAAGGTAAAACCGAAGATTCTTGGTTGTTCCCTACAAAGCTGTAATATCAATTTTGTACGGGAGGTCGTTAACGGTGTTAAAAAGGTACTCCCTGATACCATTATACTTGTAGGTGGTTTCAGCTGTTATCAACCGACGATTGGCAGAAGCGCGTTCCCAGAATCCGATTACATGTGTATTGGAGAAGCAGATCTAACAATCGCCCCCCTTGTAGAAACACTTGCAAGAGGGGAGAAACCGAAGGATGTGCTGGGAGTTGTATCCCGATACGATTCACCTGGATATACCTTCACAACCTACCCGATGCCCCTCGATCTCGACTCCCTCGAAATGGCCAAATATGACTGGACTGATATCAAGCTCTATAGAAATCACAACGATTACCAACTAGCCCCAATTATTGCGAGCCGTGGATGCAGATGGTCTAGATGCACCTTTTGCGCCGAAAGATTCTATTGGAGAATCAGAGATGCAAAATTGGTCGTGGATGAATTTGAATATCTCAACGATAACGGATGCGATCTGTTTATGTTTAATGAGAGTGACCTCAACGGCCTGCCGGAGAGACTGGTAGAGATTTGCGAAGAAATTACAAGAAGGGGTCTAAAACTTAAACTTACTGGACAGCTTAGAATTCACAAAAAAGCCAACAGAGAATATTTTGATAAATTAAAGGCGGGAGGATTTGTTGCCTTGCGCTTTGGTGTTGATGCCTGGTCAAAGAATACCCTTAAACTCCAGATGAAGGGTTATACGATGGATATGGTTTATCAAAACCTGAAAGATTGTTGGGAATCGGGTATCTATACAGAGGTCAACACGGTAATCGGTATTCCTGGAGAAACCGAAGAGGACATAGATGAAACAATAGCGTTAATGTTGAAATGCAAACCGTACATAGGACGGCACGCCAATATGAATACGCTTATTCTGGCCATCGGCTCTGTTTACTGGGAGGATCCAGATAGATTCAAAATAAAATTCCGTGATCATACAAAAGAAGAAATTTTCAAAAAATTCCCAAGCTATGTACCTGCGGATTACTGGTATAGCGAAGAACCCTATATCGATCAGGATATCCGCACCATGAGATATAAAAAGGTGATAAAAACACTGCATGAAAACAACGTAGACATGGGGCCATTCTTAAAAGAGATTTTCGAGCATATAACGGAACAGAAGGGGAATGAATACGGTAAAAAAGAATTAAAAACAAACAAAAATCGGGATGATTTTGCCATAAAGATCAAAGATGAATTAACGAATAATATACAACCACAACGCTCTGAAACCCATAAAATCGTTCCACATGATAATAAATTCTGGGGGGTAGATCCGGCAGAATTCGAAAATTTAGTTTCTAAAACTCAATATCATTACTACCTAACAAAACTAAATAAGACCTTTAAAAAAGGTGGTGTATATCTAACTGATTATTCCAGGATCAAAAGGCACGCAAGCAGAACACTTGAAATATTAAGCAAAGAGGGTCCTATTACCTTTGCCAGGAAATTCCATAAAAAACTTCGAAATTTCACTAAATCGATAGATTAGCACCGGTGGCTGGACTAGCCCTTAAATATCTATTATCCATATCCCACTGTTTAATAGTTGTTGTAACTATTCAGCAAACGCGTCATCCCTGCGAAAGCAGGGATCTATGATTAATGTCATCCCGGTGAAAACCGGGATCTGGATTCCCGCTGGAGCCTGCACTCCGTGAAAACGGGGTGCGGGAATGACAGCTGAATAGTTACAAGTTATTTAGGGTAATAATAAATGCAAAAATTAGTCTCTGTAGTATTCTCATTCTACAACGAAGAAAAGGTGCTGAAGGAATTACTTCATAGAATCAAAAAAGTCTTCTCTTCACTTACAGATCAATGCTCCTACGAATTAATTTTCGTTAATGATTCTTCAACTGACCACTCTCTCGAGATACTAAAACAAGAAGCCGCAGCTGATAAAAGGATTAAAATAATAAATATGTCTAGAAACTTCGGGGTCTCCGAGTGCACACTAGCCGGAATGAAATATGCGCTGGGTGACGCGGTCATAATCATGGATGCCGACCTACAGGATCCACCAGAAGTGATTCCACAGCTCATTGATAAGTGGCTGAAAGAAAATGCGGATGTCGTCTATACAATCCGTACTCACCGTGATGGTGAACCGTGGTTAAAAATCTTTCTTACGAAGATTGGTTACAAAATTTTACGTTTTCTCTCTACAGTTGACCTGCCAATAGAATCAGGTGATTTCAAACTAATGTCCAGAAGAGCAGTTAATCAAATCATCCGCCTGGAAGAAAAAGAGCCATTTCTTAGAGGATTGGCGCGCTGGGTCGGTTTCAAGCAGGTCCCAGTTTATTATAAAAGAGAGTCCCGCCATGCGGGTGATACGCATTTCCTGGTCTTCAGCAAAAGGGTCCTCAAGAACTTTGTCTCAGGCATAACTTCCTTTTCTGATATACCACTCTATATTATCTTTATTCTTGGACTTCTTGCTTCCTTTGGGGCATTTTTATATTTAATCGCGATCTTCATAATGAAATTCATGGGCTGGAGCATTCCTGGATGGTCGGCAATCATGGCAACCATTGTAATATTTGGAGGGCTTCAGATTTTGGCTCTTGGAGTGATCGGTATTTACCTAGCCAAGATTCACATCGAAGTTAAAAAGCGTCCAAACTTTATTGTCGAAAGCACAATCGGCTTCGAAAATGAAACCAAAAAGTAAAGAACTCCTATTAATTCTATTTCTAGCACTAAGCGTTTCAATACTAATTTCAATTAAAGTTTTTATATATGACGGCTGTTACGCATTTGATTCCAACGATGATGCCAATCATACCTTTGTAAATTTAAAAGCTGCGCAAGATATCATGAAAAATGGCAGCGTTCCCGAAATCAATCTATATAATAATTTTGGCACGCCATTACTTGGAGACGCGTTAACATTTCCATTTTCTATCCAATCAATAACCTATTGGTTTTTGCCAAACTACCTGGCCATGACGATTAATAGGGCTATTATTGCCTTCCTTACTATGATTTTCTTATTTCTATTCTTACGTTCATTTTTAAGTCCCATCTCATCATTTGTTTCAACAATTATCGTATTTTTTGCACCAGGAGCGTTCTGGAACTTTGCCCATCACCACTATCAAATGACACTACTTTGTTTCTCTTGGATTCTTTTTATTCAGACGAGATTGCTTCGCTCCGCTCGCAATGACGACAACCGCCATCACGAGACGATGCAGCGTCATTCTGAGCGAACTTACGTCATCCCGAGCAAAGCGAGGGATCTCTTACTTCTATGGCTTGGTTATTTTATTTTTATACTCAGCGTAAGCCTGCAACTGGTGGTATTCTCTCTTCCATTTCTTATCCTCTATTTACCAATAATGGATGGGTTAAAAAAGAATAAGGCTCTAACTCTAAATCTGACGGCCCTGATTTTGGCAATAGTAGCAACATGGCCTCATATTTCTCTCTTCTTTCATAATATTGCAGATAGTACCAGAGCAAACTGGTCCCCATACTCTTCGGTCTTCACCACCTTAAGAGATCAAATACTATCACTACTTTTTCCACCAACTGAATGGATCCATTACGGTATAAATGGACATTTCACTGTGGCCACATATTTTTCAATCGCATTCATTATTTTTGCAATTGTAGGCGCCATTTCACTAATTTCTCGAAATCGCAAACTGCTATTATTGATCATATTACTTGGTTTTCTGCCAGCAATCGCCGGATTCCTACTGCAGTTCCGCTATGGTCAATATTTACCATTCTTCCGATCCGTTGACTCCTCTCGGGTTTGGTGGTTCTCCAACATTTTTTTAGCTCTCGCTGTCGGCAGCCTAATAGATTCAAAATGGAAAAGCGATTTTTCCATCATACCAAAAGCAATCATCTGTTTCCTGACAATTACAATTATTATTTTTTACTTTGCCATACCTTTCAAGATCTTTGAGATCATAGATCTTGCATTGATCCACAAACTCATTATTTTATTCACGTCTATTTCACTTATTTTGGTTTTGTTATCTAGAAAGCAGTACACGGTTGGAAAATTATTGATTATTACAACCATACTTTTAGCCCAAATCCCAACTCTAATTCACGTAATGGGATTAAATATGGGCTCATGCAGTAAATGGAATCACTACTTTTCATACAAAGAGGCAGCTACGTTTCAACCACTTCATCTCCTTCAAGAAATGGAACCTCACTACAGACTCGCATCAGAAGAGTACACTGTTGAAGGACACGACCTTAAAGCAATATTTGCTGATGTATTGGGGAGCGATGCAAGGGCAATTATATCAAGTCAGCTGCTCCAGAATATACTTTTAGACAACAAGCTAATAAAAATAGACGCCAATTACTTTTTCACCCAACCATGGCAGAGTGATAAGGTCTCGGAACTTGGGATAAGGTATCTTCTTGTAAAGGAGAAGAGCAAAGATTTAGCATCGAAAAAATGGAATTTGATCGCTGAGGACAAAGATAACGAAAGAGGATATTTCCTTTACGAAAACCCGCTAAAACCTACAATCGCGCATATCGACCAGGATGGAAATCGTCATTTTATTAAAGAGCTCCAACTAATACCAAATGGAATCGACCTTGAGCTTCCAGATATCAGTAAAGAGGGTAATCTTATAGTTTCACTCTCTTTTAGTAAATCATACAGGGTGTATGTTGATGAAAAAGAGACACCGGCATCTATGAACTATCTCGGTATGATGCAGATACCGATAAAACCTGGAAACAAAAATGTACATATTACTTTTAATAGAACGAGCTGGTTTAAATTATTCTCATATATTTTTATTTCAATTGTTTTATTAATTTCTTCTCTCTATTTTTTTACTTCACGAATTTTTGGTTACAAATAATGGAAAGTAGTAACAGAATTATATTAATTACGGTTATTTCTTGGCTATTAATTATTGCATCTCTTTTTTTGCACACATCGGGGATCATCAAAATACCATTCTTTAATCTCAAACAAAGTAAGGGGGCTATTGTAGTCGTTGAAGAAAATTACAAAGGATTTAACTTAGTTGCAATCAAGGAAGAGGTTTACGCTATTCCGCATGGCATTCCACTTTCAAACCCACGTAGGATGAAGAGACAGGGTACGTTTGAGGCACATTCAAAGGAAGAGGCAAAGAGAATGATAGATGCGAACAAGGAAGATATAGAGCCAAGGCTTTATCTAGTAGAAAACAACTTTAGAGGTTTTAATATTTATCGGCTTGGAAATCGTTATTATATTGTCCGAGCAATGCATAAGGAGCATGCAGTTCCATTACCAACAAAATATCCATATCACGAGAGATATGCGGGGAGTAATATCGAAAACGCAAGAGGATTTGTAACAAAATTGAAAGAATCTGAATTTTAGTTAAAACACATATGAAACATTCAAGACTAGAAAAATTATTTATTTTTTATCTTGCTATAACAGTAAGTATCTTAATCCTCATTAAAGTGTTTATTTATGACCCATGCTATGCGTTTGATTCGAATGATGATGTAAATCATACTTTTGTGAATCTAAAAGCCTCACAAGATATTATGCAACATGGATCTATTCCCGAAATAAATCTATATAACAATTTCGGAACACCTATTATTGGAGATGCACTCACCTTCCCTTTCTCAATCCAATCTATCACTTACTGGCTACTTCCAAACTATTTAGCAATGACCGTTAATAGAGCCATAATCGCATTTCTAACCATTATTTTCCTTTTCCTTTTTTTCAGAACATTTCTCTCTCCACTCTCTGCAATGTTCTCTTCACTATTAGTTTTCTTATCTCCCGGTGTATTCTGGAACTTTGCTCATCATCATTATCAAATGGCGCTCTTATGCTTCAGCTTCATTCTCTTCATCCAGAACAAGTGTTCGTGCCAATCCCGGCCAAGAGTGATCGATATTTTTCTTCTTTGGATAGGATATACAGTCTTCTTTCTAAGCGTAAGTATTCAACCTGTCCTCTTATCATTACCTTTTTTAGTTTTATTTATACCCATTAAGGATAGATTGAAGTCTATTAGGACGTGGATATTAAACATCAGTATGTTGATATCCGCCGCAATTTTAACATCGCCACAAACCTATCTCTTTTTAAAAAGCATATCAGGTAGTACTAGAGCGCATTGGTCACCATATTCCGGTTTATTCACTACAGAACGCCAGCAATTATTATCACTTTTACTCCCGGCTGGAGAATGGATGCATATTGCAATTAACGGGCATTTTGCTATTGCCACATATTTTTCAATTGCATTTTTACTTTTCACAATTGCCGGATTCCTATCATTACTAAAAGAATATCGAAAAAACTTTTCAGTCATAAGTATGATACTTCTACTCGGGGTTGTACCACTTGTATTAGGTTTTATATTGCAGTTCTATGGACAATCCATCCCATTTGTAAAATCGATGGATCTAACAAGGCTTTGGTGGTTCGCAATGCCATTTCTTGCAATTGCAATAGGAAAACTAATCGACTCGGATTGGAAAAAAGATTTTCACAATGTGTTTAAGATTCTAGCTGGGCTAACTTCGTTGGCACTGATATTCGTCTATTTTTCGATTGATAATGTAATTCCTGAATTTTCAAGTTTGCACATAATCCACACTCTTGCATTTCTAGGAACAGCATTATGCTTATTAGCTGTATTCTTCTCAATATTCCGGGATAAAAAAGCGATAATCGGAAATTGGCTTGTTATCCTTACTATGTTTCTCGTACTGATACCAACGCTCGTTTACATTTTGGGGCTCAACATAAAATCTTGCAACAAAGGCAATCATTATTTCTCCTATGAAAATGAAGCAACATTTCAACCAGCATCTCTGTTAAGTCATATGACTCCCGGCCTCAGGATGGCCACAAGGGAGAATGCGGCTGTTGAGGGTCACGATTTAAAAGCCATTTTCGGTGGAATACTTGGAAGTAATGCAAGAGCGATTGTCGCCAGTGAAGAGCTTAAGGATATATTTTACAAAAACCATCTTATTAAACTCGACGACACATATTTTTTCACCCAGCCATGGCAAACAGACAAGCTTGATAAACTTGGAATCAGATACCTGCTTCTCAGGAAGGAAGACAAGGATCTGGAGAACCGACGATGGCAACTAATAGCAAGTGACATATATTCAGGTGAAAAATATTTTCTTTATGAAAATCCAAGTAAAGCAACGCCGGTTTACATCATGAAAGATGGGAAACCGTTATTTATTAGCGATTTTAAACTGGTTCCAAATGGAATAAGAGTCGAAATTC
>MGRR01000056.1:0-9305 GCA_001798265.1 Deltaproteobacteria bacterium RIFCSPHIGHO2_12_FULL_43_9 | reverse complement strand
ATTTTTTCCCTCGGACCCATGGAGAGCTTTTATAGATGGTAGGGAGACAAGGCCCTCTATGTCCGAGCTCGGCATGATGCAGATCCCAATAAATCCCAATAATAGATCCGTTTTATTTGTATACCGTAGCCTTAAACCCATACATCTAATCTTTGCTTTTTTATTATCAATTGCTATCCTTTCAGCCACCATATTTCTAAACTTGCGGAACAAATATGCGCAAAAGTGATAAAATAAACACAACAATATTTCTAATCCTCTGGACATCACTGATCGTCATTCTCTTTTTGCATATATCGGGGAAGGTCGATTTTAAATTTCTCCACTTTTCTCAGGCCACAGGAAACCTCGTAATGGTTGAAGAGGGGTATAAAGGGTATAACCTCCTTGGCCTCAGAGAGAACATGTACGCTGTACCACAGGGTGCACCATTTGTGCATCCAAAGCGGACAAAAAAGATGAAGAAATGGGGAATATTCCACGCCTATTCCCTCCAGGAATCTCGGCGAATGGTTGACGCCGGCACAGAGGACATTGAACCGAAACTAGTCCCAATTGAACAGCATTTTCTCGGTTTCAATATCTATAGTCTAAATGGAAAGATTTATGCTGTTCCGGATCAGGGTGAACCAGCCCAGTATGTTGAAAGAGAGATGGGTACAACCCTGGAAGAAGCAAAAGAGAAGATCACACAATACTGGAAATCGAGACAATAATGTTTGGAAAGGTTGCCCTAGCCCTTCTAGCCGTAACAGCCGGATTCCTCATACTTACAAAAGTATTTATATATCCAAGCTGCTATTCTTTTGATTCTCACGATGATGCAAACCACGCATTCCCCTACAATTATGTTGCAAGACAAGCAATTACAGATGGAGAGATCCCAACAATTAATTACTTCAACAATTTCGGCGCCCCTATTTTAGGTGACGCGCTTACCTATCCATTCGCTATTCAGGCTACTACATATTATTTCTTTGACGGCCCAACAGGGATGACAATCAACAGATTCATTATCGGCATTCTGACGATACTAGCAGCCTTTTTCTTTATGAGGATCTATTTATCAACCTTTCCATCTCTTGTCTGCGCCATGCTTACACTCTTTAACCCGGTCTCATTCTGGTACCCGGTGCATCAATATCAGATGGCGACACCAATGTTCTTACTAGGCATCTGTCTGATAAATCGTCTGATTAAAACAAAACTTGCCCGGGATTTCATTCTACTCTCTATCCTATTCTGCATCATGGTTCTTAGCGTCAGTATAAACCTGATCATTTTTATGATCCCCTTTTTCATAGTATTCGCATTTTGCAGAAATAATTTCCGATTTGATAAAATATTTATCGCGCCAATTGTCGCCCTTGTTGCCACACTAAGTTTCTCCTTTCCTCAAACGTTTGATTTTATAAGAAATTATTTAACAAGCGCTCGGGTTGATGAGGGGGTTTACTCCGGTATCCTTACATCTCTTAGAGAACTCTTTTTAGGTATAGCAATCCCACCAGGGGAATGGTTGCCTTATAACTATGGCGCACAGCTGCAGGCCATAACCTATATTTCAATACCTGTTATCCTTCTTGTTATTTCAGGAGCGCTCCTGATAAAGAAGAAAAGGGCATGGAAACAGATAAGCCTCTTATTCTGTGGTATAATCCCCACATTTATAGCACTCCTTCTCTACGTAAATACCGACCTTAGATTCTTTATCCCTCTTGTAAAAAATGTTGATATATTAAGAGTACTCTGGTTCTCGATGCCATTCTGTTTTGTTTATGTCGGATATTTTATCGCCTACGCGAGGTTCGGGAAGATTCCATCTATAATATCCATACCCGTTATAATACTCTCCATAGCGTCACTACTGTTATTAAAATTAATTCCTGAAAGCAGTGATTTAAACCCGTTGCATAGCCTTGCTATAATATTAATTATATTAGGTTCAATATTTTTATTTTTTCAGCAAGCTAAAAAGACAGGTTTTCTACTAATCCTTTTATCCCTCCTCCTAGTACCAATCCCGATTATTGTAAGAATCCTCGGCCTAAACATAGGTTCTTGTGGTGGCACACAATATTCAACGGACTTAGCCGCCGCCAAATTTACACCCTATGGACTCACTGCATTCATGGAGAAGGGAAATAGAATTGCAACAGAGATTCATACCCACAAGGGGCATGACCTCAGGGTCGCGCAGGATGGAATACTTGGAAGTGATGCCAGAGGGATTGCCATAGACAAAAAGTTTGGAAAGTATCTCGAAAACAAAAAGCTGGTCTTTGTCGACCAGGTTCCTTACGGCTACTACTTCGCTCGACCATGGCAAACGAACGAATTAACAAAACTTGGTATACGCTATCTAGTAATCTGGGGTGAACACGATCCGGAATTAGATAGTAAAGGATGGATCAAACTCTCCACAGAACAAAATCACTCACTCTTCGAAAACCCAGACAGACCAACACCAATCTATTTATTAGATAAAAATGGAGAAAATCGTATCTTTCTTAATGATTACAAATTTTCTGGAAACCATATAGATGTAAATTTGCCCAATATTTCATCTCAGTCTACTCTTGTGATCACTATTCTCAATAAATATGGTTATAACGCAACCATTGATGGAAAAAAGAGACCCATTATTAATCTTGAGAGTGGATTAATCTCTCTCAATGTAAACCGCGGTGATCATCATGTTGATATCAGGCACCTTCCATACCCATGGTACCTTGTTGCCTCGGGAATAATCTTCGCGTTAGCATTAATTTTTGTTTTTAGTTTAAAGCTTACACGAGCTAAATCATGAGAATAAACGAATACGATTTGGTAAAACAGGTTCAAAACAGCCATTGGTGGTGGCTCGGCAGGGAGAAAATAATTGAAACCGTAATAGAGAAGCATGTCGATTTGTCCAAAAAGCTAAATATTGCTGATGTCGGATGTGGATTTGGCGCCAATATATCGATGCTGAGAAAGTATGGCGATGTCACAGGTCTGGAGCTTAACGACGAAGCAATCCAGAGTGTAAAAAAGCGCTGGGGAGACTCTGTTCAGACCGTTAACTGGAAATCACCAAACCCACTCTCAATGAAATTTAACTTTATGCTTCTTGCGGATGTCCTGGAACACATACCGGATGATAAAGGAGCAGTAGAATGGTTTTATGAGCATCTGACAGATAATGGCTATGTGCTTATTACAGTCCCGGCACACAAATTCTTCTGGACACAGATGGATGAGGTCCTCGACCATCACAGAAGATACACAAAAAAATCCCTATCAAACCTCTTTGACGGCAGATTCGAAATTGTCTATTGCGGTTATTACAACATGTTCCTCTTTCCGATAAAAGCATGCTTTTTAATGTTTGATAGACTTAAACGTCTCATTGTTCCAACTGCTCAAAAGCGCTCCTACAATGATCTCCCACCATCACTAATCAACAGCACATTCAAACACATTCTCATGTCAGAAGCATCGATCATAAAAAGGGGTCAGGTCCCTTTTGGGGTTAGCCTCATATGCCTTGCGAGAAAAGCCCTACCAACGCTAACACCTTGACACACCTGAATATTTCGTCATAAAGCGATATCTTATTTCCATATTTGATTTAAGAATTCTTCCCAAAATAGAAATTCAATATCACCCTTAGAGCGACAAATTTCATCGCGAGAAACAACTATTAGCCTTCCTTGAAACCCTTCATCCTTGAGCTTCAACAACCCAGAAGCATCACGGCTGGAAACCTTTTTAGCCGCCTTCACTTCAATAGCACTGTCATCTCCTATAATTAGATCTACTTCGTCATTATGTGTTGTCCTCCAAAAATACAAATGATTTTTTAATCTCCGGTAGGAAATACAAGCCCTAACCTCTTGCACTATAAATTGTTCAAAAGCCTGTCCAAATAAGTTGGAAGCCTCTGGTAGAGAAGCAACTTGTGATAAGAACCAACGGAGCCCAATGTCAAAAAGAAAGAATCTAGAAGATTGAATAGCCTTTCTTATAGGCCCCTGCCATGGAATTAATGAAAAACTTAAAAGAGTGTCTTCGAGAACCTCTATATACTGCCTTACTGTTGGTGGAGTGAGCTGTACATCTGATGCGATATTTGCATAAACAAGAGTTTCCCCACTCGCAAGAGAAATCTTTTGTAAAAACCTTTCGAATCCAATTATATTTCTGCTAACAGCCTCAGCCTTTATTTCTTGATCTAAATATGTATCTACATAATCACTCAATTCATCGGTTGGATTTTGACTAAGATAAATTCTTGGAATCCCACCATATAGTAGATATTTTTCCAAATTAAATTGATTGACCGTAGACAGTTCTTTCCATGTTAATGGAAAGAACTCACATCTTTTGGCCCTACCACCTAACATATTTGCATTTGTACGCTTTAACTTCCTCGCACTGCTTCCAGTCAATAAAAATCGATGTCCTGTCTCCTCTATAATTGAATGCACTTCATTTAATAATTCTGGTACCATTTGGATTTCATCAATGATAATAGGTTCTTTTTTATCTATTCTTTTAATAAAATCATGAAGTAAGGTTGGATTTTCCACAAATCGCCTTCTGTCAGTTGCCTTTAACAAATTTATTATGTGACCATTAGGGAACTGCTTATTTATTAAATGACTTTTGCCTGTAGATCTTGGGCCAAATAAAAATGCGCTTTTTTCCTCAATTATTTCAGCTAGTTGCAAATATCTCGGAATATCCAAAGCTATACCTCTGTTTAACCGGGTAAAACGAAAGTATAGCTTTACTAAAGCTATAACACAATGATTTTATGTAAATTTTTAGTTTTTTTCTTATATGTGTGTTCCTTGCCCCCTTCTAATCTTTTAATTTACTTTGTAATCGCATCAATTAAGACATATAATCGCATCAAGTTGATGCGATTATATGTCTTAATTGATGCAAAAAGGGTAACTAATTGAATTTACTGACAAAAAGGCAAGGGTTAATGCTTGATCAGCTAAGAAGCGATGAACTTAAGAGTGTTACAGCACTCGTCAAAGCTTTATCAAGTGTCATTGGCCCTGTTTCAAAAATTACTCTGACAAGGGAATTAAAGCAGCTAATAGACAATGGACTAGTTGAACGAAAAGGAGGCGGCCGTTCAACCGCTTATCGACTTTCGGAAGCCCATTCTTTTCAAAGACCCATTAACATCGATGAATACTTTTCAAGGGAAATTGATCAGCGGGCAATAAACGAAAATTTTAATTTTGATATCTTTAGGAAACTTGAAGAGAACGCATTATTTACAGAAAAAGAATTGAATCATTTAACTAAACTACAAAACGAATTTTTAATCCAAAAATCAAAATTAACACCAATCATTTTATTGAAGGAATTTGAGCGTGTCACTATTGAACTAAGCTGGAAATCATCCGCAATTGAGGGAAACACCTATTCTCTCCTTGAAACAGAAGCACTGATCCGCGATGGTATTGAAGCAAAGGGAAAGAAAAAAGAAGAAACCCAAATGATCTTAAATCACAAGGAAGCTCTACAATTTGTAATGGACAATTTAGATGAGTTGAAAGTGTTAAAACCAAGCATAATTGAACATATTCACTCTACACTTATTAAGAATCTTGGGGTAGCGAAAAATCTTCGTCAGACTCTTGTTGGAATAATTGGCACAAATTACAAGCCTCTTGATAATCAATTTCAGATTCAGGAAGCACTTCAGGAAACATGTAGTCTTATAAATAAGCTGTCGGGAGTATTTGAAAAAGCTCTGGTAGCTTTATTAATGATTAGTTATATTCAACCATTTGAAGATGGAAATAAAAGAACCAGCCGGATTTTAGCTAATGGGATATTGTTCTCTTTTAACGGTTTTCCATTGTCTTTCCGTAGCGTTGATATAAGCCTGTACAAGAAAGCGATGCTGATTTTCTATGAAGCAAATAATATTTTTCTGATAAAACAGATCTTTATAGAACAAGCGGAATTTGCAGTAAAAAATTATTTCCGAAGTTCAATCACAAAATAAATGTCAAAAATCCCGGATAATAAAAGGGGGCAGGTCCCTTTTGGAGTAAGCCTTGGGAGAAAGGCTACCCCTAGGTAACGCCTTGATCTATCCTGGAAATCCACCCAGCGACCTATCCCACTCCTGCAGAGCAAACAATGTGTGATTTGAGCTCAAAATCATTAAAATGAGGAGTACAACTCCTTGTTTTAATACAAAAACTAGTAGTTATACTGCTTGAATTATGGCAAAAATAAGCTTAGAATTAGGTATGTTTAAACGATATTATTCAGACCAACTAAATTCCCTAGTAAAAGCAAAAGAGGTTTTGGTTCTTTACGGCCCAAGACAAGCCGGAAAAACAACCTTAGTCGAACACTTTTTGAAAGCCTTTGCTGGAAAATACCGCTTTGTAACCGGGGAAGATGCCCAGATTCGGGAGGTTCTGGAATCTGAGAATATTGGGACCTTAAAGAAATTTTCAGAAGGGTACGAATTGCTGGTAATTGATGAGGCTCAATACATAGAAAACATAGGTCTATGTTTGAAACTATTTGTTGATCATATCCATGACTTGAAATTGTTGGCTACAGGTTCAGCATCATTTGAACTCGCAAATAAGATTGGAGAACCCCTTACCGGCCGTAAAACAACCAGGGTTCTATTCCCGGTTGCGCAATTAGAATTGGCACTCTCTCTTAGCGAATATGATATAAAACAAAACCTCCATGAATATTTAATATTTGGTTCTTATCCTGCGGTACTTTCCAGAAAAACACAAAAAGAAAAAATTGAGTACCTTCACGAATTGGTTGGCTCCTATCTGCTTAAAGATATTCTGGCAATCGAGAAACTTAAAAACTCAAAAATCTTATTGCAATTAGTTAGACTGCTTGCCTTTCAAATTGGGAAAGAGGTTTCCTATTCTGAACTTGGCAAGCAGCTGGGCGTTGATTATAAAACAATAGCTCTATATCTCGATTTACTAGAAAAGACATTTGTAATTTTTTCACTCTCGGGTTTCAGCCGAAATTTAAGAAAAGAGATCAGTAAAAGTCAGAGATATTATTTCTATGACAATGGAATAAGAAACGCCTTGATTTCAAACTTCAATCGAATAGACCTCAGGGATGACATTGGGGAACTATGGGAAAATTTTATTATGGTTGAGAGAAAAAAACGCTCTGAATATCTACGCGATCATTCTCAGCGTTATTTCTGGCGAACATATGACAAAAAGGAGATTGACCTGATTGAGGAAAGCGGAGGGAAGATTTGCGCATATGAACTCAAATGGAAAAGCGACAAAAGACCAAGGGCATTCAATGAATTTTTAAAAGCCTACCCTGGAAGCGAAGCTAAAATAATACATCAGGATAATTATTTTGATTTTGTCGCAAGGACGTAATTGGCCTGCCTTACTCTTCTTGCAAAAAAGATTAATCGTTGAATAAATTGTACAACCCACAAAAAACGAAAAATAAATTGAACAAACTGTAAAAACAAAAAGACATTTTCTTAATTTCTTTGTAATAATTCTTTACAAATGACTATATCTTGGGCAAAGTTAAAGCCATACACCCAAAATAATTTAAATCATAAAAACAATTCTAAACTTCACGCATGAGCATCTTTTGAAAACATGGAGTATAAAATGTCCCCTTCCAAAAATCTCTTTAGCCCCTTATTTTATCTAATAATTCTAAATTTCATTGTATTTCTCTCGCTTTCTGCAAATGGCGCCGAGATGAAATGCGGGGAAATTGCGCGTTACAGCGGATATGGAACGACTACAGGAACCGGGAGTGATTTTTTCGTAGCATACGCTAATTGCAGCAACAACGCGCAGATTGCGGTAAACAATATTGTTTTATCCCACACTCCGACGTGTAATGTTGAAAAATGCCAAAAAAATGAGATTTGTCATCCATATTCATTTTTAACTTCCATTCAAATTGCTCCAGCATCGGCAGCAAAAAAAGACAAGACCGGGAATATAATAGGTATAGACCCATGGAATCCACAGGCAATTGGAGACTCCTATGACAAGAAAACCGGCACAAGTTCCTGTGTGTACCATTATGAATTTATGAGTGGATGCACCCTCTGTCATATCTGCGAACCAGAAAAAGAAGAAGTGTTTTAAAAACACGACTTAGGAAAGCGGAATATCTAAAAATTATTGCTGAATACTAACAATAACTGGAAACCTGATTCGGAAGGAGAGGGATGGAGTAAATGAAAAACCCATTTTCTAGTCTATTCGTTCCCATAGTATTAGCCATCCTTGTTATAATACTCTTGGATATTGATCCCTTGCATGCCCAAGATTCGTATAATCAGAACATACTTCACGAACTTAATGTTAAGGGGGAAAATAATATGTCCCCTGAACATGCGATTGTGTTCAGACAACTCTTGGTTATTTTACCAAACGGAGGCAAAGATATCGGCAAGATTAGTGGGATTTCTTCCATTCAGCCGATCATAAGTGTTGGTTTAAAAAATAAAATAATAAGACGGGCCAATGGGTACATTGCCAAAAATAGGCTGGGTAGCACAGCGAGCACAATACATAGAAAAATTGAACTGGCCAGCAAGCTATATTTAGTAACGTTTAAGAATGCTAGTTTAAGCCAAAAAGCATATGAGATCTTATCCCAAAGGGGCTTTCATGTTGAAAAAAATGGTATTGTAAGAAGTTTATATAATCCATCTGATACGTATTTTAATTCGTTCGGCGCGGTCGCCCCAGGGTTAAGAGATACGTGGGGTCTGGAATTCGGAGGTTTTCCGGCAGCCTGGGATATCACCAGAGGAGACCAATCAATAGTCACAGCCGTATTAGACACAGGCGTGCAACTCAGCCACCCAGATTTAGGATTCGGTCTGACAAGAATGTGGAGAAATTCTGGAGAACCTATTCCACCAAATGGAATCGACGATGATCTCAATGGATATACAGATGATTTCCAGGGGTGGGATTTTGTTAATGGTGTCGGTTGGCACGGTAGCTACACATGGAATGATGATAATGGTCACGGCACGGCCGTAACGGGGATAATAGCTGCGGACAGTGATAATAGTATCGGCATACCCGGAGGAAGCTTCGCCGGGAAATACATGAATCTTAAGGTTCTTAACTTGGCAGGAATGGGCACAATTTCTGGAATAGCCAGTGGGATGGCGTACGCGATCGCGATGGGCGCGGATATAATTAATATGTCTCTTGGGGGCCCCGGAAGAATTATGTCCTTTGAAACACAAGCCGCTCTCGCCAATTCTCTGGGTATTGCCCATCGCGATC
>MGRR01000055.1:11801-11880 GCA_001798265.1 Deltaproteobacteria bacterium RIFCSPHIGHO2_12_FULL_43_9 | reverse complement strand
AAACCTCTTCTAAACAACAAGATTCCCAAAAAACAGGGGAGATGGCTTCCCCCTTTTTATTTCGTGGATTGCGAACAAT
>MGRR01000055.1:11548-11733 GCA_001798265.1 Deltaproteobacteria bacterium RIFCSPHIGHO2_12_FULL_43_9 | reverse complement strand
AGGGACAGAGTAATTTTTTAGCAGTTACTGCATATTTATAATTAGCCCAAAATTACTCTGTCCCTTTTGCTCCGTCCCCAACATCATACTTCCTTGGTCTTGGCTGTATCAACGATATATCAACCGCTTCATAAGATAATTCCGGACCACTTGGTCGATACTTTGCCTTTGTTGTCTTCAGCCAG
>MGRR01000055.1:10037-11456 GCA_001798265.1 Deltaproteobacteria bacterium RIFCSPHIGHO2_12_FULL_43_9 | reverse complement strand
GATTAACATATTATATAAATTTCTGGCGTAAACCAGAGAACCATTCGCCCAATCAGATTTGTCATCCATTGATATATTTTTAAATCTTTCCATAAGTTTATCCAGGTCGTGGTAAACCCTCTCAATGGCCTTGTTATGACGGACAACGGTAACATGCTCTGTCATCATCGCCCCTAGTTCATCATGAAGTTTGCCTATATTCTCTTTTCCATTGGAGCTTAAAAGTTTTTTATTGAACTCTTTTTGCCTCGTTACCTCTTTCTGGAAGATATCATCGCTCCTTTGCTTGTTAATTCCACCAGAAACATATTTAACCATCGCTGGACCACCAATCATCCCGGCAAAGATTGATGCAACCAGTGAATTCGCGCCCAGTCTATTCGCGCCATGATACTGGTAATCGACCTCCCCGGCAGCAAAGAGGCCGGGAACATTTGTCATCTGATTTTCATTATCTACCCAAAGCCCACCCATGGAGTAATGAACCGCCGGAAATACCATCATCGGTACCTTCCGTGGATCTTCACCGACGAACTTTTCATAGATCTCTAAAATGCCCTCAAGCTTTTTATCAAGCACCTCTCTGGAGATATGTGACAGGTCGAGATAGACGATCGGCTTTCCATTCACACCGAGTTTCAGCTCATAAACAACCTTATATATTGCCCTTGAGGCAATGTCCCTGGGCACAAGATTTCCATAGGCCGGGTACCACTCTTCGAGGAAGTACCAGGGCTTTCCATCCTTATATGTCCAGATCCTTCCCCCTTCTCCACGGGCCGATTCAGACATCAGTCTCAATTTGTCGTGGCCGGGGATTGCGGTCGGGTGGACCTGAATAAATTCACCATTGGCGTAATATGCGCCCTGCTGATAGACCGATGAAGCTGCGCTTCCAGTACAGATCGTTGAATTCGTAGATCTTCCATATATTAACCCGGGTCCACCTGTGCAGAGCATCACCGAATCAGCAGAAAAGGATTTGATCTCCATGCTTTTAAGATCCATCGCACAAATGCCGCGACACCGTGGTTCATCATCAAAAACCGCGGATAAAAATTCCCACCCCTCAAACTTTTCAACCAAACCATCCACTTCATATCGTCTGACCTGTTCATCCAAGGCGTACAGAAGCTGCTGTCCGGTAGTAGCACCAGCGAACGCGGTTCTGTGAAACTTCGATCCTCCAAACCTTCTGAAATCGAGGGTTCCTTCCGTGGTACGATTAAACGGAACACCCATTCGGTCAAGCATGTCGATGATATCTGGCGCCGCCTCACACATCCTTTTAACCAATGGCTGATTGGCAAGAAAATCTCCACCATAAATGGTCTCATCGAAATGTATCGAGGGTGAATCCCCCTCACCTTTTAGATTTTTCGCGGCATTTATTCCGCCCTGCGCGCAGACGGAGTGGGA
>MGRR01000055.1:0-10012 GCA_001798265.1 Deltaproteobacteria bacterium RIFCSPHIGHO2_12_FULL_43_9 | reverse complement strand
TGCAAAGAGAACTTTTACGCTAATAAGGAAAAGCACGAGACCAGCAAGCAGGGAGATTACATGCACAACCCTCTGCGACCGTGGACCAACCAGGACTCCCCAGGTAATACCAAATGTCCAAACCCCGTTTGCCAGGTGATAAACCGCCGCACCAATACCTATAATATACAACGTTAACTGCCATGGAGAGTTAGCGATATCCGACATCATGCTAAATTCCACCTTTGCCCCATATAAATAGGACTGCATCCACGTTCCCCAGAAATGCCAGATGATAAACGCAAACGCGACCATCCCGCTCCATCTCTGAAGCGTATACATCCAGTTATTGAAATATTGGGGATATTTCGTAACGTTGCTCTTGGCGCCAAATACTAAAACAATTCCATATATTCCGTGATAAAGAATCGGCAGCCAGATCCCCAATATCTCCATTGATAACAAAAGGGGCAAGGAATGGATTCCTTCAACCATTTTGTTATACGCCTCTTCTCCCAAGAGGGCGTGTGAATTCTTATAAAGATGTATTAATAAAAACGCGCCAACCGGCACAATTCCCGAGACTGAATGAAGCCTTCGAAGAAGGAAGGTTAAATGTTCTTTCTTAAATCGACCCATGTTTGATTATCTTTTCGAATAAATGGAATCTAACTCCAAAGTCTTCAGGAATTCAAGTTTTTGTGTAACTATTCAGATGTCATTCCCGTACCCCGTTTTCACGGAGTACAGGCTCCAGCGGGAATCCAAATCGTGTTGCGCATTATGGATCCCTGCTTCCGCAGGGATAACACATTTGCTGAATAGTTACGTTTTTGTATTTATATTACTTACTCCAACAGAGGCTTGATTTGCTTAATTAACTTTGGCAGCTCTATGTATGTAACTCTCCAAACAATAGTTAAGTCTATATCATCATACCCATGAATTAGTTTGTCGCGCATACCAATCATCTCTTGCCATGGAATACCAGGATTTTTAGATTTAAACTCCTCAGATACCCTTTTTGCCGCCTCACCAATAACTTCCAATTGTCTGATTACGGCTGATTTACGAAGCGAGTCATTTCTAAAATTATTCTCACCTATCCCTTTTATAAAAGATGTGGCCTCTTTTGCTGCAATAAAGATATCCTTCAAACAGGCTACATCATGCCGCTTTTGCATAAACTACCCTTGCAGTGGAAAATATTTCTTTCCTACGAATATCATTTTTACTTTGCTCAAGGCCACTTCTAACCACAAAATCAACAGAGCGACCTAAAATTTTGGAAAGCTCAGCCTCCATTCGCACAACGTCAAATAAATTCCATGGGTGGTCCTTGGTAAAAGAGACCAAAACATCAATGTCGCTTGCCTTACTAAAATCCTTTCTCAATATCGATCCAAAAAGTGATAACTCTGTAATTTTCCATTTTTCACAAAATGCTGAAATTTTTTTTACCGGTATATTTATTTTGAACTTATTTTCCATCCCTTCTTTCCCTCTATTAAAAATGCAAAACCCTTGCGAGGTCGCGTCTTGTTATACTATCCTCTTGAAATAGCCTTTTCAACTAGATCATTTGTAATTTAATTCTTATAGTTTTTGTAACTATTCAGTCGTCATTTCCGTACCCCGCTGCAGCCAGTACTCCGTACCCCGCTTTCGCGGAGTACAGGCTGCAGCGGGGTACGGAGTACTGGCTGCAGCGGGAATCTACGATTAATGTCATCCCAGTGAAAACCGGTATCTAGATTCCTGCTTTCGCAGGGACGACGCGTTTGCTGAATAGTTACTAGTAGAGCGTTTCATAAATTTTGGTGGGTCATCCCGGCGGAAGCCGGGATCCATAAAACGCGTACTGGATTCCGGCTTTCGCCGGAATGACACAAGGGATTCATATACGCAAAATTTATGAAACACCCTACTAGTTTCTTAGATTAACATCACCCACCCAAATATGCCTTCTTAACCCCTTCATGGGTAGCAAGTTCGGATGATTTCCCTGAGAGAACAATTGAACCGGTTTCCAGGACATAACCTCTATTCGCAATGGAAAGGGCCATGTGGGCATTCTGCTCTACAAGAAGAATTGTGGTACCTGCTTTGTTTATCTCATTTAATGTTTTAAAAATATTCCTGACAATAACCGGGGCAATTCCAAGGGATGGCTCATCTAAAAGCAGAAGCTTCGGCCTTGCCATAAGCGCTCTTGCGATCGCGAGCATCTGTTGCTCGCCGCCACTTAATGTACCCGCGATCTGCTTTGTCCTCTCTTTCAGGATTGGAAATAAAGTATATATATCTCTCAGGTCAGAATTAATCTCTGCCCTTCCGCGCCTAAGATAGGCACCTACATCCAGATTCTCTTTTACCGTGAGGTTCGCAAAGATTATTCTCCCTTCCGGAACCTGACTAAGACCGAGTGCGACAATTTTGTGCGGTGGGATTTTGGTGAGGTCAACGTGGGAGATTGCGGAGCCTGTCCTGAACGAAGTGAAGGATCCCCCTCCTCGCAATGACGGGAGAGATTGCTTCGTCGCGCCCTTTGGGCGCTCCTCGCAATGACGGCCCTCGTCATCCCGAGGCGAAGCCGAGGGATCTGGACCGAAAAGAGATCCTTCGCTCCGCTCAGGATGACGTGTGGGCTTGCAATGACGATAGATTATCCTTCCTTCTTTCGCGCTCTCTAATCCGGAGATTGCCCTTAATAGCGTGCTCTTTCCGGCACCATTTGATCCTATAAGGGTTACAATCTCACCCTCTTCTAAATTCAGTGAAACACCTTTAAGGGCATGGATGCCACCGTAATAAACGTGAAGGTTTTCAACAGAGAGGATTGGTTTAGACATTTGCCTCCCCCAAATATGCCTCTATTACCTTGGGATTCCTTCTCACCTCTTCAGGTTTACCAGCGGCAATCGTCTCTCCATGATCAAGAACTACGATTCTCTCACAGAGATCCATCACAACAGACATATCGTGCTCAATTAATAGTATTGTAAGATTAAACTCTTTCCTTATTTTCCTAATAAGTTCCTTTAACTCTCTCTTTTCGTGCGGATTCGTCCCGGCCGCTGGCTCATCCAGGAGAAGAAGCTTAGGTTTGGTTGCCAGTGCCCTTACAATCTCAAGCCTTCGCTGCTCACCATATGGCAGATGCTTCGCAGTCTCCTTGATATACCCTTCAAGACCAAAAAGCTTTAAGAGCTGCAGGCATTCCTTATAAATCTTTTCCTCTTCAATGTAATAATTACGGGTCCTTAAAATTGCTTCAAGGGAGCCATGCTTAAGATAGTGGTGATACCCCATCCGGACATTTTCGAGTACCGACAAAGAATTAAAGAGCCTTATGTTTTGAAATGTTCTCGCAATCCCAATCTGATTAATCTTAAATGGTGGAAGTTTTGTAATGTCAACGCCGGTAAAATATATGCCGGCTCGAGATCCCTCGCTTTCCTCGGGATGACGCGGGAGATCCCGGCTTTCGCCGGGATGACGTACCTTAGTCATTCCTGCGAAAGCAGGAATCTCCGGTTTATAAATCCCGGTCAGAAGATTAAAGACGCAGGTTTTTCCGGCACCGTTCGGTCCAATAAGCCCTACGAGCTCCCCCTCATTCAGATTCAGATTAAAATTATTTACAGCACTCAGTCCACCGAATTTCAGAGCGCAGCCAGACATTGTGAGAAGATTGGTCATGAAATGATCTCCTCATTCTCCTCATCGTCCTCTGTCTCCCTCCATGTCCCTTTAAGCATCCTCCTTGCTGTCGCAGAAAAAATTTCCCGGTTTCCAAAAATACCCTGTGGCCTGACAATCATCATCACTATCAATAATAAAGAATAGATAACGAGCCGGTATTCATGAAACTCCCTCAGCCCCTCCAGCAAGGCTGTTACACCTATCGCCGCGATAACAGACCCTGTAATGCTTCCCAGGCCACCTAAAACCACCATCAACACAACCTCAATTGATTTTAGAAAATCGAACGACGATGGATTAAGGTACGCATTATGATGCGCAAAAAGGGAGCCGGCGCATCCGGCAAAAAAAGAGCCAATTATAAAGGCTATGACCTTGTATCTTGTTGTCCGAATTCCCATGGATTCAGCGGCAATTTCATCCTCCCTAATAGCAAGAAATGCGCTCCCTCTGGGTGAATAGACAAGATTAGTTATAACAACAACTGTCACTAGGACCGTGAACCAGACCCAAAAAACATTGGCGGTCTCCGGAATTCCTATAAACCCTCTGGCTCCGCCGATAACCTGAATATTTAATATCAAGACGCGGATGATCTCGCTGAACCCTAAGGTCGCGATCGCAAGATAATCTCCACGAAGCCTTAGCGTTGGAAGACCGACTAGCAAACCAGAAATGGCGGCTGCAACCCCGCCGAATATAAGCCCGAAAAACATTATTAAACCGTTCATGACTGATGGTGGCAGAATGAGGGATCTAAAAATCACCGGGGCGAGAAAAGCCGCGAAAGAGGCGCTTGAATAGGCGCCAATTGCCATAAAGCCTGCGTGCCCCAGAGAAAATTGCCCGGTAAATCCAACTATAAGATTAAGACTAACCGTGGCTACAACGGCAATGCCACAATTGTTAAGAACATGTTTAATATAACCGCCATGTGGAATCAGATTAATCAGGTAGGAAAAAACGAATAGAAAAAGAAGGGAGAGGATAATTAAAATCATCCGCTTCAGGTAAAATTGAAATGGTGATGGCATCTATCAAACTTTCTCTCTGACCGTTGATCCGAGAAGCCCCGTGGGTTTAACCAGTAAAATCATAATCAGAATAATAAATGCGATCGCGTCACGAAAGGTTGACGAAATATATCCGACGACCAATACCTCGGCCAACCCCATTATTATTCCACCAAGCATTGCCCCGGGAATACTCCCTATTCCCCCCAGAACTGCCGCGACAAAAGCCTTAATCCCAGGCATTATACCCATCAATGGGTCGATTTTGGGGTTGCTTAAACCAACCAGTGTACCAGCCGCTGCAGCCAAAACTGAACCGAGAATGAATGTAAAAGCTATTATTTTATTAACATTGATCCCCATAAGGCTGCTTGCGCCCGCGTGGAACGAAACCGCCCTCATTGCCTTGCCAACCCTGGTTTCCATTACAATAAACCTGAGAGCAAGCATCATGATAATCGTGACTACGAATATAAGGAGCTGGAGATTACTTATAGAAACTGTTCCCCACCTAAAGACTGCTTCACTTGTAAATAGTTGTGGATAAAACTTCGGGTCCGCCCCAAAGAGGATCTGGCCACCATACTCCAAAAATAGGGACATCCCTATGGCTGTGATCAACGCGGATAGACGCGGGGCTCTCCTGATGGGACGATACACAACCCTCTCGATGGCGTAACCCAGGACGCCACAAGCGAGCATTGCCGCAAGGAGAACGATTATAAATGGGAAGAAACCTGTTTCGCCACGAAAACCCAAAAATGCAGCGGCGTAAAAACCTGCCATCGCGCCAATCATATAAACATCGCCATGGGCAAAGTTTATTAACTGCAATATCCCGTAGACCATGGTGTAACCCAGGGCAATTAGCGCGTAGATGCTGCCCCAGGCTAAGCCATTTACCAATTGTTGAAGGAGCTGCTCCATTAAAGCTCTTTGATGATTACATCACAGAATCAACAAATTTATATTGACCATTTTCAATCT
This sequence comes from Deltaproteobacteria bacterium RIFCSPHIGHO2_12_FULL_43_9, assembly GCA_001798265.1. Taxonomy (GTDB): domain Bacteria; phylum Bdellovibrionota; class O2-12-FULL-43-9; order O2-12-FULL-43-9; family O2-12-FULL-43-9; genus O2-12-FULL-43-9. The sequence goes on along the minus strand of MGRR01000055.1, from coordinate 4,328 downwards.
TTAATACAACCAAAGGTTTTTGCGCATTCCTATCCTGATCAATGGTTATTGAGCCACTTATCCCGGGAAAATTCTTTGTTTCAGCTATGGCGTCCCTTAGTTTTTCGGAATCAACTCCACCTGCCCTTTTTATGGCATCCGCCAGAACATAGGCGGCATCATACCCCAAAACCGCCATTGCGTCTGGAACTGTTCCAAAATGCTCCTTATATCTTTTTATAAACTCCTGAACCCTTGGATTCGCATCCTCGGGAGAGTAGTGCGTGCTAAAGTATGAATTTTCAATCGCTGCCCCACCTATTTCAACGGTTTTTGGAGAATCCCAGCCATCTCCGCCAAGAAGCGGCTGTTTTAAACCAAGCTCCCTCGCCTGCCTGGCAATAAGCCCCACCTCTGTATAATAGCCGGGAATAAATATTACATCGGGGTTTTTGGTCCTGATCGCTGTCAATTGTGCCTTGAAATCTATATCACCAGCAGAGTATGAAACATCTGCCACAACCTCTCCACCCGTTTTAGTAAATGTATCCTTAAAAAACTTTGCTAGTCCTACCGAATAATCGTTCTTTATGTCTGTTATGATTGCCGCACGTTTGCTCTTAAGTTGATTCTTCGCAAACCTTGCCATCGCCTCACCTTGAAACGGATCTATGAAACAGACCCTGAATATATATGTCCCAACCTTTGTTACTGCCGGGTTTGTTGAGGCCGGAGAGATCATAGGGACCTTGTTTTTCTGAGCGATTGGCGCTGCCGCAAGACTAATAGAGGATGCGACTTCACCGATAATCGCATGCACCCCGGTCTGCTCAACCAACTTCTTAGCCGCAGTCGCCCCCTCTTCCGCCTTCGATCTGTCATCCTCCACATAGACTACAATCTTTTTTCCCAGATCCCCCCTGGCATTGATTTCATCAAATGCCATCTTGACCCCGCTCCAATTGGATTGACCAAACGAGGCCTGATCACCCTTGAGAGATGCTATGACACCAACCTTGATCTCATCCTTTTTCTTACCGGTCATGGTGCATGCGGTAGATAAAGAAGCAATTGTTAATATTGAGATAAAAAATAATAAACGTTTCATAAACTCAAACACCTCCTGAAGAGAATTTAGGAAAAGAACAGACCCCTCACTTCGCTCGGGATGACGTTAGCCGTCATTGCGAGCTCTCACGTCATTGCGAGCTCTCACGTCATTGCGAGCTCTCACGTCATTGCGAGCTCTCACGTCATTGCGAGCGAAGCGAAGCAATCTCGCGTTGAGATTGCTTCGTCGCCTTCGGCTCCTCGCAATGACGGGGAACCGACTCGGGATGACGAAAAAGAGATCCCTCGGCTTCGCCTCGGGATGACGCTAGTCGTTTTGACGTAATGGGTCAATCATTAAGATGCCTTAGACTCAACAAAGTCTATTACCATTTTTTCAAGTTGTACATTTTGGAGTCGATTTATCAACACAGTACCCGTCGGACTGGTAACGTTCACTTCTGTGAGATATCCTCCAATTACATCAAGCCCGACGAAATAGAGCCCATCCCTGATCAGTGAAGGGGCAATTGCGTCACAAATCGACATATCCTTATCTGTCAGTGTCGTCTTGACACATGTAGAGCCATATCTCAGGTTGGCTCTTATCTGGCCGGGACGTGGAATCCTTGTCATTGTTCCAATAGGCCTTCCATTAAGAAGCAAGATTCTCTTATCCCCCTGCGCCCCCTCTTTAAGATATTCCTGAACAATCACATGCTGTTTGCCATAATCTGTCACTGTTTCAATTATCGAGGATAGATTAGGGTCATCATCCCTCAACAGGTGTATGCCGAGCCCCCGCATTAAATAAATTGGTTTAATTATTGCCTTCCCCTTGTGCTCATCAACAAAAGAGAGAATCTCTTTCTCGGAGGATGTAATAATCGTCGCGGGGGAAAATTGCGGGAAATTCAATGCGTATATCTTCTCATTAGCTGCACGAATCCCTTTAGGACGATTCATTATAAATGTTTTTTCAGACAAAAAATCGAGTATATAAGTAGCCGTTAAATATTTCTCGTCAAACGGCGGATCATGCCGCATAAAGATCGCATTAAAAGAATCGAGTTTAACTAGTTCACACTCACCAAATCTCCACCATTCCTTGTTTTTTTTATCTATATGAATCTGTCTTACCAAACCAAAGGGAATATTCCCCCGCAATGAAAGCTCATCATGCGATAACCAAAAGGTCTCATGCCCTCTTCGCAAGGATTCTTCAATAAAGAGGATACCGGTATCACTATCCGGATCAACTGTTTCAAGCCTGTTCATTACGAACACGAATTTCATATATAAATACCCCCCCTTCAGAAGTATTACCTGTAGGGATTATATGTATATCGAAGAGACCAGCTGGATGCCAGGGTTAGCTCATTTTTAAAATGATACGCCGGGTTGAAGAATAATCCTCCAAGATCCGCAGGCAATAATGAAAATCCCATCGCGAAGGGAACTATGCCTGAGGAGTATTTCCCGATTCCCGACCTCATATCGGAATCGAAATACCTTGGAACCGACTCCCAGGCAATATCCGGATCTTCATAATCAAATGTCCCGTCAAAAAGCTTTCCGGCACCGTAAAGTTTCCCTTCCAAAACAGGAATCCAGAATTTATTCAGCGTGGACTCAAGTTTATAAGGGACTCTTCTCCCCTTTCGTAAATCCGGTTCCTGAATTTCACCATGTTCATCCGGGTAGTAAATAATATTATTGTTTTCACTCAAAATTTTTTCGTCGGGTCTATAAATGGCATGCCCCCTGCTCTCTATAAAAACCCCGATTCGTTCATCCACAAAAACGATTCGTCCATCACTCTCATCCGAACCAGTTGTAAGGTAAACCGAACTCCCGATGTGCGCCTGTGTTACAAGCGCGACGACCCTTCCATTTTTTTTCTCAACCACGATCTGCAGGTTTTCCATATCATTTTCATGACATTCATAGAAAAGGCCGGTGCACCATGAGGCCCAGTCACGCGGATGAAAGATGGAATATGTTATGAAGTGATGTGTGGTTGTTGAAACCAACGCGTAATAGACGACAGGATCCAAAGGATAAGCCAACACATTCTCCCAATTGTTATTGCCTGTCATATCCCCGTCAAAATCTACCCTGGATATAAAGTCCAATCTTGGGTTTGAGCTATCAACATTTTGAAAGATCACAGGAGCGTATCTATAGGCAAGATCTTCTTCAGACCCTGCGGACACCAAAAGAGGAGACATCGAGATGATTAAACAAAGAAGCCCTTTCATTGAATAAAAACGGTATCATCATTAACTTTAATGTAAAGGGGCTGTTGAAAATCAGGCAAATTTTAGGAGCGACAACGAAGTTGCCGATTTTCAACAGCCCCTAAAGATTTTAATGCGACCTTCTGTCGTACTGCCTTAGAATCCTGCGCCAGTCAGATGCAAGTCTATTTGCAATCTCCGGAGGATACTCAGATGCCCAGGTCGTCTCCGGATGTTGTTTCTCTAATTCCATCAAGAGTTCAGCTGAAGGATCATATTCATCAACAAAGATTGGACCACCCAGGTCGAGATTTCTATTTGGAATATGCCCTGGATCCTGCCCAAGCCTGCGCCTGACATTATAGATGGATACCTTTATTGAATTATCATGCCTGTGCCACTGCTCGTCATTCATAATATATGGATTTACAATCGCCTTGGAACCTAAACCACTCTTACGCCCACCCATCATGATCTGAAAAACTGGTCTCATTGTGAACTTATCCATTGTAGATACCGTTTTTTCCAACCCTTCACCCCTTGGCGGAAGATGACCCATAGCCTCAAAAACCCCGGGTATAAAGTGAATATTACTGGCAAGATTGTGAGAAACTGCCACTAAGGCCTGATGATTTAACCTGTATCCATAAACCTGAAGGTATGCCTCTTCTATAAAATTTCTTCTATCTGAAAAACGCTCCTCCAGTGGCACGGAAAGTACAATAGGTTTATCCCTGATTTCAGGCCTTTCATTTAACAATCTTAGGTCTCCACCTGCCTCAACCTTATTATGTACCAGTGGATCGAAACCGTATGTCACACCCTGGGGATAGATGTTTTCAATACCAAGCATCTGCGCAGATGTTCTATTCACGGAATCCCTGTGCGCAAACTCATCGGCATCCACATGGGCTCTCCAGCCAAGCGCAAAGGCATACTCCTGGGGGGTAGAAGAAAGCTCAATTAATGTTGCCACCAGATCCCCGCTTCTCAAATAGTGTGCAAGCAAGCTCATCTTAAATTCGCCGTCAGGAAGATAGCCAAAATCAGGACCAATGG
>MGRR01000054.1:6240-6891 GCA_001798265.1 Deltaproteobacteria bacterium RIFCSPHIGHO2_12_FULL_43_9 | reverse complement strand
CATGGCTGGATTCCAGCATAAGCTGGTTTGGGAACCGGGTCTCGTACCTGATGCCTGAGGGCTTGCTTCAATCACTGGTTGTCGACGGTATAATTGCCGGGGTTGGAGGTATTCTCTCTTTTGTCCCGATCATTATGCTTTTATTCCTGGCAATAGCAATACTTGAAGACAGCGGTTATATGGCCAGGGCCGCTTTTATCTCAGACCGATTCATGAACAAAATCGGTCTACATGGAAAATCCTTTATTCCACTTCTGCTCGGTTTTGGCTGTGGAGTGCCAGCCGTGCTTGCCACAAGAACACTTAGTAGCAGGCGTGACAGATTATCTACGATCCTAATAATCCCCTTAATGAGCTGTGGCGCAAGACTCCCTGTCTATACACTGTTAATCGCTTCCTTCTTTCCTGAAGCAAGGGCCGGACATGTATTATTTGGCATCTACATCCTCGGCGTCGCGGTAGCAATCCTTATGGCTAAAATTTTTCAACGGTTCCTTTTTTCCGGCGAATCGTCACACTTCATTTTAGAACTGCCTCCATACAAGCTACCAACACTACAAGGCTCCCTGATCCAGGTGTGGGAAAAGATCAGGCTTTATATCAAAAGGGCCGCGACGGTACTTCTGGCGGCTTCATTGATTATCTGGGGTT
>MGRR01000054.1:0-6207 GCA_001798265.1 Deltaproteobacteria bacterium RIFCSPHIGHO2_12_FULL_43_9 | reverse complement strand
CCGGACTAAACTCTGAAGAGATCGCGAGGATACAGCTTGAAAACAGTTTCGCAGGCAGGATTGGACATTTTCTGGTAAAGCCTCTTGAACCGATCGGCCTCGGAGACTGGAAGATTGGCGCTGCCCTCTTCGCCGGGTTTACCGCCAAGGAAGTTGTTGTTTCAACCTTTGGTGTACTTTACAGCCTGGGCTCTGAAGCCAATGAGGAGTCAAAGTCACTAAGGACGTCACTGCAAAGTGACTCATTCTTCACTCCACTGAGGGTGTTATCACTGCTCGTTTTTGTCCTCCTATATCTGCCATGTATTGCTTTGCTTGTTGTTATTGGAAAAGAAACAGGAACGATAAGGTGGCCACTTTTTGCCGCCGGTTATTTAACGGCCTTAGCATGGATCGGGTCGTTTATTGTTTATCAGGGTGGATTATTATTGGGATTTGTATAATAAAATGGATGAAATAGCTGTTTATCTTATTTTGAGTTTAGCGGTTTTTTGGGTGATAAAAAACAATATTGGTGTTTTTAGAGGCAAATCTTCATGTCCGGGATGCACAATTGCAAAGGATAAAAGTTCTTCTCTCAAAAAGGGTGGCTGCACGGGATGCCCCGTATCACAGCTTAGCAAACAAAAATGGAACCTGACCAAAGAGGGCTAAATAATCATAAGGGAAAAATCACTCTGGACTTCCCTGTACAATATCTGAAGGGAATCGGGCCAAAGATCGCGGGAATTCTCCGGAGACAGGGAATAGAAACGGTTAGAGACGCCCTTCATATGTTCCCAAGAACGTATGAAGACCTAAGAACCACGACAACCGCGGAAAAGGCTGAAGCAGGTAAGGAATCCATCCTTATCGGGACCATAGGCCCGGTCAGAATCGCCAACACCATAAGGAACAGACGTACAATCCTCGAGGCGTTTTTTAATGACACATCGGGTGGAGTAACACTAAAATGGTTCAACGCGAGGATAGATTATCTCAAATCATCATTTCCAGCGGGAAGCAAGGTTCTGATAAAGGGTGACATCTCCTTTTTTCGGGGCATGAAGGTTATGATTCACCCCAAGATGAAGCTCCTTACCGATGATGAGGAATTTCTCCCCAAAATCAGCCCCGTCTATATTGAGCACGAAAAACTTCCACAGTTTAGACTGCAGAAGCTCATTCATCAATCCTTGCCAGCCACGAAAGATCTTGAAGATCCGCTGCCTGACGGAATAAGAGAAAAGTTTAAATTCCCCAGATTATGTGACGCTATTTTTCACGTTCATTCACCACTGAACAGTGATAATCTCGATGATCTCATAAATTCCAGATCGATAAATCATAAAAGGGTTATATTTGATGAACTCTTTTTCTTCGAACTCTTCGTGCTTACGACAAGAGCGAACAGAACAAAGGAGAGCGGGATTTCATTCCAGATTAAAAAAAGCATTACAGAAAAATTCAAACAATCCCTTCCATTCACTTTGACAACAGCGCAGGAAGAGGCAATCAGGGAGATATATAAGGATATGCAAGGGGTAGCTCCCATGCATCGCCTTCTACAAGGTGACGTAGGCTCCGGCAAGACCGTTGTCGGATTTTTTGCCGCACTTCTCGCAATTGAAAACGATTTTCAGGTTGCCTTAATGGCACCAACCGAGATTTTGGCGGAACAACACCTCAAGGTGGCTCAAAACCTGCTTCAAGCCACCGGAATTAATATCGCCCTTTTAACAAGCAGCCTAACGAACAGTGAGAGGCGAGAGATCCTAAGTAATTTATCCACAGGAAAGACCCGGATCGTAATCGGAACGCATGCGCTGTTTCAGGATGATGTAATTTTTAAAAATCTCGGGCTTGTAATTATCGACGAGCAGCACAGATTTGGGGTTGAGCAGAGAGTAGCCCTGAAACAAAAGGGCATTTCACCGGACCTGTTGGTTTTAACGGCGACACCAATACCAAGAACCCTGGCACTCAGTTTTTATGGAGACCTGGACATAACAACGATCCGTACCCTCCCACCCGGAAGATCTCCTGTTCGCACCTCTATAGTAACTGAAGAGGAAAAAGATGAACTATATTCGTTTCTTAAAAAAGAGATCGAGATGGGTGGACAAATTTATGTTGTCCTCCCATTGATCGAGGAGTCTGAAAAGGTGGACCTGAAAAACGCTGTTTCAACAACCGAGTTACTTAAAAAGAGGTTTCCCGATAAAAATGTGGGTCTTCTTCATGGTGGGCTCAGATCAGAGGAAAAAGATTCCATAATGGATCTTTTTAAGCGTAGGGAGATCGACATTCTTGTTTCCACAACTGTAATCGAGGTCGGCGTCGATGTTCCAAACGCGTCGATAATGGTTATAGAGAACGCCGAAAGATTCGGACTCTCCCAGCTTCACCAGCTAAGAGGGAGGGTTGGACGCGGGGAGAGGAAGAGTTACTGTTTTTTGGCAACAGAAAAGAAATATCTGAACAGATCCATTGACGCATTTAAAACAATTCAGCGCCGCTTAAACGCCATTGTAAACACAACCGACGGTTTCAGGCTGGCTGAAGAAGACCTGAGCATAAGAGGTCCCGGAGAACTACTCGGCACAAAACAGGCGGGGCTTCCCACCTTTAGGTATGCAGATATCTCAAGGGATTTTGAATTACTGACATTAGCAAGGGATGAAGCGCTTACAATCCTAAAAGAAGATCCTGGTCTAAACAAACCGGAACACACAAAACTAAAGACGGAGTGGGAAAGATTTAAAAAATACGCATCCGCAAGTTAATCAAGCATCTGCACTGAATAACGGTTTATCTTCTGCTCATCCCTTAGAGCTATCGCGAAACTTTTGGCTTCCCCCTTAGAGCGATATTTTCCCAAAAGAACCCTATAAACAAGCGACGAACCCCCCTCTACTTCCCGGGCATCCATATATACACCGCTCAGCTCACCACTAAGTGATCTGACCAGATTTTCCGCCCTCTGACGGTCTGTCGTATTTAGCAAAACAATTGTAAATAAAGGGGAATCACCCTTATAAATCTTTGCCATTTCACTTTTATAGGGCACATTTCTGCCACCATCCAGTAAAACCTCATCAACATCTTTTTTGGTTAATCCCAAAGTGTTATCCAAACCTCCGGACCTAATCTGTTTTCTCGGAGCAACAGGTGTACCACCCTTATTATCTGGAACCAATTTTGAATCATCATTCCCAGTACCAGTCCCATAGGGTTCCCCCTCATATTCATCCCCGCCATCATCATCTTCTTCCTTACCTTTGTCATCCTCCGATGGCGAACGAATACCCTCATCCCTCTCAGTGTCAGGGGTCGATGGGGATGGCACAGTACCCATTTTATTTGTATCCAGAGCGGGCATTTGCGCAATCTGTTCCTTCTTAAATTGCTCCTTTAAAAATAGCAGAGCCTTTGTTTCACTCATCCCTTTACCGACAAAGACACCCAACCCAAATATCAGAGATGAAACCACTATAAGCATAATAAAAATGCCTATAAGTTCACGATTATTAAACCTCAAATCCGGCTGTTTGTCTGACATGTTGCACCCCTTGATTCAAAGATTACCGGTTATGAAGTTTAGGGTCAACGATCTCCTCCGTCCCAGTGGGGACAGACGTCTTTGTGAACAGTTCCGAATGGAACTGTTCACAAAGACGTCTGTCCCCGGAGGGGTGGAGGAAGAAATAGCGTAACCGTACAATTTTCGACCGAACCGTCCAATTTTGGACCCCCCTCCCCCAAATTCCAAGCTCAATTTCCTGGCACTGAACATGCAATGACCTACCACGGGAGGACAAACACTATGTTTAAACTGTTGAAAAATAAAAAGGGGCAAGGGCTGGTTGAGTACATAATTATAGTCTGCCTGATAGCAACTGCGGCTATATTTGTAACAAAAAAGCTCGGTCGCAATATCCAACTAAAAATCGCGAATATCGCAAATGACATCGCGAAGAAACCCACCACCGCAGAGGGGGAACAAGTAACTGCGGAAGCGCTTGATGAACCATCCATGAGGAACGAGACCCACGATTCACCATGAAAAAGTCCGGTGGGGAAAGAGGTCAGAGCCTAATAGAGGCAACGATTGTTTTGACCTTAACACTTATTATTCTCTTTGGTATTTGCAAACTTTTTTTAAACAAGACGCTGCAAATAACCAGGGAAATACAGATATCGGATTTTTTGAAATATGGACACATATTGCGAAACAACAAATTCATAGATCGCAGAACTAGCGGAGAGCGTACCCTCAATAATGACGATGACTTTGATATAAGCGTCACTATAGAAAAATTCGCAATCACGGAAGAGGAAGAGGAGCTGGAGAAATATGGGCTTTTCGATGGAAGGGATCCGAAAACAAGACCATTCGCGCGCTGACAGGGGATTCGTTACTGTTTTGCAGTGTGCAATGTTATTCGTAATCGTCATATTCCTTATTCAATTGGCTCCACTCTGTGGAAGAATCCTAGCGAAGATTGAGATTCGTAACGCAGTGGACGTCGCAACCCTCAAGGGCGTTCACGCGGAGGTTGAGGTTCTAAACTTCGTAACCAGTATGAATCATGTTTTGATCATACTTTATGGGGTTATAGGGGGGAGTCTGTTTTTGCCGACAGCATGGCCGGCAATTCCCAAAATAATTGATGCGGCGAAAATCATAGCAAAGATTCAGGATGCCACTATTGAGTCCACACCAATTTTAGTTTCAGCAGCCATTTTACTGGAATACCGTAACTGGGAAGGGGTAGCGATCATTCCTAACCAAATACCAAAAATAAACACCGAAAGAGGCCCATCCCTGCTTGGCATCCCGGGGTTGCTTAGATTGGAGGATGATTACGAAGAGGATCTGAAAGTGGGCTCTTACGGAATAAAACTTTATAACCATAAACTGTTTGACTCAACCGCAGAAGGAGAACCGGAAGGTGAAAGTCTACTCAAAGCAACATGGAGGACAAAACCACTACAATGAAGGACAAGTATTTATCGAATTTATATGCCTTCTTATCATCATTACGCTCATCCTTATCTGCCTCGGAAAACCAGAATTCAACTTTGTTGAAAAATTTATTACCAAGGTTGAAGAGCTACATGAAAAACGAGATGCGGCAATTAGAGGAATTCGTAAACGTGAGCCGAGGGGCAGCTATTATAGGGGTAATATTAAGCTATCTAATAGTTTTAATTCACTTTTTCCTAATAAAACCATGTAGTTGTTGACTTTATACTAAATGAATGTTAGTTCACTCCGAATGTTTAAAGACTTATTGGCTTTGTCTATTATTTTATTATTTCCAGCCTTATCACACGCCTCCCCAAAACTAGATGAGGCAAAAAGGGCATATCAACAACTTCAGATTCCAAAAGCGGAATCAATCTATAAAGATATCTTGAATGAGAATGGCTCTGATAAAGAGAGTCAATTTGAAGCACTCATCGGACTTGCAAGGGTAAAACAGCTTATGGGGAGTGCATCTGAATCAAAAAGGTATCTGAAAGAAGCGATTAAACTTGCTCCATGGAAAAAACTTTCGAAAGAAGAATTCCCTCCCTCATTTACGCAACTCCACGAAGAGATAAGAAAGGGTGAGATTGGAGAGAGGGGAAGCCTCGCTATTACCACGGACCCACCCTTTGTTGCGCTTAAAATCGAGGGGATTAAATTAGGGTATTCTCCGATAACAATACCGGAAATGCCTGTCGGAACATATAGAATTGAAGCCTCTATGTCTGGTTACTCAAAAGAGAGTGAGACCGTTTCTATCGTTAAGGGTGGAAAAAGGATCCTATCCCTAAATCTTCAGCCGGAAATTGCAAAGAATTCGGTAGTGTTACAAAAAACAGACTCCAAAGAGGTCAGTAGAATTATCCCCATTACTAAGTCATACAACAAAAGAGATGAGAAAATAGCAAGCAACAAAGGTGGTTGGTGGTCCAGACCCTGGATCTGGGGCTCTACCTTAATCGTAATTGGTGGCATAGCGGCTTATGCCTTTTCACAGGCAGGGAGCGATTCAGCGCCGCAAGGAGCTATTTCCATTTCTCTTCCGTAAAAAATAATCGAGAGATTGCCCCGTAAGAGATTGCTTCGTCGCCTGCGGCTCCTCGCAATGACGACTTCGCTCGCAATGACGTTCCCGTCATCCTGAGCCGAAGGCGAAGGATCTCAGCGCGAGATTGCTTCCCCCCACGGCTTCG
>MGRR01000053.1:6715-13462 GCA_001798265.1 Deltaproteobacteria bacterium RIFCSPHIGHO2_12_FULL_43_9 | reverse complement strand
ACAGATTCCCGCTTTCGCGGGAATGACGGAACAGATTCCCGCTTTCGCGGGAATGACGGAACAGATTCCCGCTTTCGCGGGAATGACCGATAAGTGATCTGTCGAGGTCGGTTATGTCTAAAACATCGGACAACAAACCAAAGATGCGATTGACGGAGATTGCCAAATATATTTTGGATCTTCGCCATTACCTGATGAAAAAAGGGGATCGGCGGGAGACCCCCGAGGAGATGATGAGGAGGGTTGCTCACGCTATAGCCGCTCAGGATGAGGAATTTAAATCTGCATCGGAGGTTTCGAGGCTTGAGGAGGAGTTTTATGAAATGCTTGCCTCGCTCGATTTTCTCCCCAACACACCAACACTTACAAATGCCGGGAAACAAAAGGGGCAGCTTGCCGCCTGTTTTGTTCTTCCAGTTGAAGATTCCCTGGATGGAATCTTTAGTGCGATGAGAAATATGGCGGTTATACAACAGACGGGAGGTGGAACCGGTTTTTCATTTTCAAAATTAAGACCCAATGGGGATTTCATAGGCACTACCCAGGCAAAGTCGACCGGCCCGCTCTCTTTTATGTCGATATTCAATAAAACAACCGACATTGTAAAACAGCAAGGCATCAGAAGGGGGGCGAATATGGGGGTGCTGCGCGTAGATCATCCTGACATTTTGGAATTTGTTGACGCGAAAAAGGGGGAGAGGGAATTTCAGAATTTTAATCTCTCGGTTGGCATCACAAAGGCATTTATGGATTCCATGGAGAAGGGGGAGGAATATTCCTTAATAAATCCAAGAACAAAAAAAGAGGTTGGGAGATTAAACGCGCGTGATGTTTACGACAGAATAATTCATGCTGCGTGGGAAACCGGCGATCCTGGGGTAATCTTCCTGGATAGAATCAACGAAACACAGCCTACCCCAAATGTTGGTGAGATTGAGGCGACAAATCCGTGCGGGGAGCAGCCACTGCTTCCAAACGAGGCCTGCAACCTTGGCTCAATCAATCTTTCACATATGATTGTTGATGGAAAGCTGGATGAAAAAAAACTGAGAAGGATTACAGAAACCGCGACGCATTTTCTGGATAATGTTATCTCGGCAAATTATTATCCGATTCCCGATATTGAATCCGTCGTTAAAGCCAACAGGAAGATCGGACTCGGTGTAATGGGGTACGCTGATGCCCTGCTTTTAATGGGGATCAGATACGACAGCGATGAGGCGCTTCAATTCGCCGAAAAGGTTATGAAGATTATTATTGAGGGTGCTTCAGGGATTTCCCGGGCATTAGCAGCTGAACGGGGGTCCTTCCTGAATTTTCCTGGATCAAGAATCGCCCTGCGTGGTGATCCACCCCAGAGAAATGCAACCTTAATAACGATTGCTCCTACCGGCACAATCAGCCTGATTGCCGGTTGTTCAAGCGGAATAGAACCACTTTTCGCCATATCCTATGAACGTCCGATTATCGGTGGAAAGAGTGTCAGAATCGACAATGCCATTTTTGTCGAAATGGCGAAGAAGGGTGGATGGTATTCAGATTCTCTAATGAACCAGATTGCGATTCATGGCTCATTGGATGGTGTCTCTGCAGTGCCGGAAAAGATTAAGGATCTCTTCCGGACAGCCTTTCAGATCTCCGCAGAGTGGCATGTGAAGGTGCAGGCCCTGTTTCAGAAATATTGTGATAACGCGGTTTCTAAAACGGTAAACATCCCCGAAGAGGCCTCTTTGGATGAGGTAAGAAGGGCATACGATCTTGCCTATAGGCTCGGATGCAAAGGGGTCACCGCCTTTAGAACCGGATGCAAATCATGCGGGCAGGTTTTAACAATTGCCCCGCGAGAGAGAACATAACCGTCCAATTTTCGACCGAATCGTACAATTTTGGACCCCCCTCGTACCAAATTCCTGAATAATTTCAACGGCACATTTTATGCAAAACGAATGATTGAGCTAATTTTGGCTCATTGGTAATGTATTTAAGGGAGTGAAAATGTACGCCACGAAAGAACAATTGAATAATGTTGAAAAAAACCTTGATAAGAAAATAGATACGAAAATAGATTTGTTGAGAGGTGAGTTAAGACAAGACATAAATGATGCCGTAGATAGACTTGGCAGAATGATGGTTACCCATTTTTATACTAAGGATGAGATTGATAAGAGGTTTTATAATAAAAATGAGATTGATAAGAGGTTTGATCACGTGGAGAATGAGTTGCTACTCTTTAGAATTGAGTTTGAAAACTTTAAAATGAATGACTTCAAACAGGTACTTGAGTGCGTAGAGGGGATGAATCAAAAACTGGATATTCTCGCCAAAGAACCGAAGGCTATGAAACTTCAAGGTGAAGTTGATGAATTGAGAGGAAGGGTTATCAGACTCGAGAAGAGATAAGGGATCGGCACTATGGCCGATCCAACTAAAGAAAAACCCGATAATCTGTTTTAAAAATTTTCGCCAGTCTCTTTGCCATTTTTTTGCCTACTGGGCGCTTACCATTCTCAATCTGTGATATATCCGTTTGTGGAACTTTGAGCTTTTTAGCCAATTGTATCTGTGTCAGACCATCACGGGCACGAAATCCCCTTAAAGCCGCACCAGATTTTCCATATTTTTCATCAAGATTCCGAAAAACTTCTTCCGCAGGTACAGACTGATTTTCTAAATAGGTAATTTCATATTCACTCAACAACTGGGCCAACCCAGCTGCTTTTTCTTTTGGTATCAAAAAAAGTTTCCTTTCACCACGATCAAGTGAAATTTGAACCTCGTTAGTATGGGGCTTTTTCATGGGTTCCGGCATAATATACCTCTATAATTTTTAGTTTTTTATCTACTACCTTCCAACATATTACATACGTTGGTCTCCCCGAATTTAGATGGCAGTGATATTTATTTTCCTCGCCGCCTAACTTCCCAAAATTTTTCCATCCAAATCTGATTGGACCAAGCAATTCAATCTCATAACGCAGTGCATTTGCACTATCTCTAATTTTTTGAGGCAATTTCCTCAATTGTTTTTCAGCCCCAGAAGTAAACCAAATCTGCCAGTTGCTCATCAACCACAGAATATACCATTTATTGGTATATAGCAAGACATATATTGTGGACATTTTAGCGTTGGTTTTATTGCATAATTCTAGGAACTTAGAGGATAGGAGCGCGCTTAATCATTCTTAACATTTAATAATAGAAAGCCATCTCCGATTTGTGTCGATTAAAAAGAGAGAGACAAAAGGAGATGGCCTTGAAAATATACCTTGTTGCGATGCTAGTCCCGGTTTTTGTAATTGGCTGCGCTACTACTGATACAACACCGTTTAATTTGAGTTCAGCCAAGCCCCCGAAGGAGTCTGTAATAGCAAGGGTCAATCGTGAACCGATAACTCTTGGTCAGTTCCTTGCCGCCTATGAAGCAAGCGGAGGATCTAAAAATTATTCCGAAGCAGAATTCCTGGATGAATATATAAAGCGAAGAATTGGTGTTCAGAAGGCCAGAAGGCTGCATCTGGATGCGCATCCTGCTGTTTTTTACGCGGCTGAGAAAGCTGTTTTTAATAAATATCTTGAGGATATGTATAAGACCCACGGTAGGGGGGAATCATTTAGTGCCTGGAAGCAGGCATATTTAACGTACATTAGGAAAACAAATGAGGTATGGGTTGATCCCATGGTTACATCAGGTCATCTAAATAGCCTGGAGAGAGATTATATAATCGGAAAGATCAATGCAGAAGCAATAACGGTCGGAGAATTTCGGGATATTTTTCAAAATTCAAGGAAAAAGAATAACGATCTGAAACTTTTGTCTGATTATATTGATATCAAACTGGTAAATAACGTTGCCAAACGGCGCGGCTGGCTGGAGGAAGAGAGGCCATTTATCAGGGTAGCGCAGGAGGACGCGTTGTTTAATCTGGTCAACGCGATTGAATTTGGAACAAATGATGTTGATGTAAAAAAGATCAAGAAGATGTATAAAAGAGAAAGGGAGAGAAGCGATATAGAGACCTATTCCTCTTCCCTCTTTTTCTGATCCTTGTCCTCTTCTTCTGAGCCCTTTTCTTCACCCTCAATACTATATTTTCCCTGGGCCCAATCACCAAGATCGATCAATTTGCATCTTTCTGTACAAAAAGGTCGCCATTTATTCCCCTCCCAGTTTATTTTGGCGCCACATATCGGGCATTTTTTTTTAAATTTATTTTGAACCATTGACTCAAACCATTTGTTATGCGATTGAGGTGAAGGGGGATTCAATTTTCCCGCTCAAAGTAAGAAAACTATCGCATGGAAATATCTGCTTGAAAAGGGGAGGAAGGCAAGATGAGAATCTTCGATCTTATGGCAGAAAAGGGGCATGAACAGATAGTTTTTTGCAGGGAAGATTCAGTCGGTCTTCGCGCAATCATATCAATACATGACACAACCCTCGGTCCCGCCCTTGGTGGGTGCAGGATGTGGAATTATAAATCTGAAGATGAAGCGCTTACCGATGTGCTTCGTCTCTCGAGAGGCATGACTTATAAGGCTGCAATCGCTGGTCTGAATCTGGGTGGTGGCAAGGCTGTAATAATCGGTGATCCCAAGACAGAAAAAAGGGAGGAGCTTTTCAGGGCATTTGGAATATTTGTTGAATCTCTGAACGGACGCTACATAACTGCTGAAGATGTTGGAACATCTGTGGGTGATATGGAATGGGTGCGACAGGAGACAAAGCATGTAACCGGACTTTCTCGTTCTTTAGGTGGTGGGGGTGATCCATCCCCATTGACCGCGATTGGTGTTCATTCCGGCATGAGGGCATGCGCGCAGGAGGTCTTTGGCAACGATTCCCTGCATGGTCTAAAGATTGCGGTTCAGGGTTTGGGGCATGTCGGCTACTCACTGATCGGTCATCTTGCGCGCGAAGGAGCACAATTAGTAGTGGCTGATATCGACGAACAGAAGGTAGACAGGGTAGTTAAAGAATACTCCGTAGAAACAGCCGATGTTGATAATATTCATGCCACGGAGGCTGATATATTCGCTCCATGTGCATTAGGCAGTGTTATTAACGATCAGACTATCGATAGACTCAGATGCAAAATCGTTGCCGGGGCTGCCAATAATCAGCTCGAAGATATTAATAAACATGGTAAGGCACTTTTTGAAAAGGGAATCGTGTACGCCCCTGATTATGTTATTAATGCCGGCGGATTAATTAATGTTGCGAATGAACTTCAGGGCTACAACCGTGAAAAGGCGCTGGTCGAAGTGAAAAATATTTATAACATTGTGGCAATGATCTTAAATCTCTCCAAGAAAGAAAAGATCCCAACAGTTGTTGCCTCAAATCGTCTCGCAGAGAGAAGAATTGAGCAGATTGCAAGGATTAAAAAAACCTGGGTGCCGGCTACAACACGCTAAGGGCTTAGCTCTTCCAATATCCTTTCCGTTCCCTTTCTTATTGTCTCCTCAATCGTCGTTTTGAGGTATCTTCTGGCATATTCCTTAATATCTGGTTTTATGTTTGGAGTTGTCAGTGTTCCTCTGATTTTAAATGGAATTGCTTCGATCGGATCTTCCTCCGCGGATAAAAAGTAATCACACGTGTAATTTAAATTTTGGTCAAAGTCGAACGATCCATTTCCCCTAATGCTAAAACCCTGCCCCCGGAGATAGAGGTCGTTTGTAATTACCCTTCCTTTATCAATGACATAATCCGCCCGGGCGAACTGAAATCGCTTCTCTTTTGGACGCTCTCTTAGTTTGACACCCGGAATGGCTTCAAGGGCGGCGTAGATTGCGTCGGTAAAATCTATGGTCTTGAATTCAGCGCTAAGGACCGTCAATTTTCCTTTTCCATTCAGATTCTGTCTTATCTCCATTTGACTAAATCCGGCGCCATTCAAGTGGAAATCAGAAGACAGTTTTCCTTCTATCGTC
Organism: Deltaproteobacteria bacterium RIFCSPHIGHO2_12_FULL_43_9; assembly: GCA_001798265.1. Taxonomy (GTDB): domain Bacteria; phylum Bdellovibrionota; class O2-12-FULL-43-9; order O2-12-FULL-43-9; family O2-12-FULL-43-9; genus O2-12-FULL-43-9. Next base: position 7,528 of record MGRR01000053.1, on the reverse strand, counting down.
CCTTTCAGTTTTGGATTTTTAGCGGTCAGCATCTCCTGTAAATTCACGTCCTTTAAATTTCCCCATACCGAGAAGGTTGCGGGAATTTTTGTTGTGTCCACTTCAGAGTTCGCGGTCATGCTCCCTTCATATAGACCGAGGGAAAAATCTTCCAGCATAAAACGTTGTTGCCTGTAATTCATTGCCGCGACAAGTGGTCCCAAGGTCATCTTTCTGCTCAAAAGGGATTTTATTTTCAGATCCCCCTTTAGCTGAGCCTTCTGGAAAAATGGTGTTGTCCTGAAAAGCCTGAACGTGTCTGGAGGTGTATGGCTTACAATTGAGGGTTGTTGGTCTGAGCTCGCGGAGGTATTGATTTCAGGGCCTGGCGGAAATAGTTCATCTAAATTAGCGTAGTTTGATGAGATAGATATTGTTCCCTTGGGATTTGCCAGGTTGCCAAGGGTGCCGGTGATATTCAGATCGGTTTCTCCAATGTTCGCGGTAAAGGTCTCGAGCACTCCGCCGCTTTCGGTAAACCTGATTTCAGCATTGAGTCTGGAAAGGGGTGGATTTATACCCTTTAATTTTCCAAACCCGTCTTTTATCCGAAGATAGCCCCCGATTTTTAGTTTTTTGGAGTCTTTTAATGGCCCGTTTAATCTGACGTTTCCATCAATCAGTGCCGTGATCGGGAATTCCTTTAGGAAGTAAAGCGATGTTGTCCATGGCTCAAGCTGAAATTGTTTTGCCTCTATATTAAGGGAGGCGTTCAGGGTTTTTAGGGATGTGAACTCCCCTTTGATTTTAAAATCTGTATTGATGGCCCTGACA
>MGRR01000053.1:0-6698 GCA_001798265.1 Deltaproteobacteria bacterium RIFCSPHIGHO2_12_FULL_43_9 | reverse complement strand
GTTTCTTGTCATGCAATTCAAAAGATAGCGTGCCGTCCGCTGAAAGTGGGCCGGTTGCGCGAAAATCTTTTCCGTTTAAAATTTGTGCTCCGATCTTTATCTCTTTAAAAATAATGTCACTTTCAATGATTCCAGAGGATAAATTATTTGATGGAGAAATAAGTTTTAGCTTCTGTATATGAATGGAGCCCGTTGGTTTTATCTTCCCCAGTTTTGGGAGTATCTCGTTCCATCCAGTGAGATTTATTTCCTCTCCCGTAAATGACAAATCGATGATCTTTGGTTCTGTAAGGGTAAGGGAGCCGTATGCCTTGCCATTAAGTGTATAAAACTTCAGTTTTACGTCTTCAAACGTGAGTTTATTTTCAGCCAGATTAAAATTGCCATTCACCTTAAGTGGAACCCCCCTCTTTTTATTAAGGTCATGTTCAATGTTTATTGAAGAATTTGTTAAATCCATATTTGACGTACCGTGGAGTTTTGTAAATTGTTTCCCTGAAATGGAGAAGGTGAAATTTGTGTTTACCTGCGCGTCGCCCAAAATCTTTGATTTTTGTCCTTTATTATCAACCGGAGGGAGTAGAATTTTTAATTCCTTGCCCATTACGGAGCCTCTCCCCTCAAAGCCTGGTGGAGAGAGCGCTATTGCCCCTTCATAGGAGAGGTTCATGGTCCCCGACTCGGCGTATTTTGAGATAAGTGGAGAAAAAACCTTAACCGGCGCGATATCGAAGTCTTTGGTTTGAAGTTTGAGTGATATGGATTTTAGATCAGCTGTTGGAATCTCGGCATTTCCATTCAGTTTTAAGGATGCAAGAGTGATCTGGAATGATTCTAGCACCAGAACCCTGTCTCCACCCCTGAAAATACCCTTTACCAGGGTCTTGAATTCCGTGCCCGGTTGTTTGTTGAAGCTTCCATCTTTGACGATTAACATTTTTGTTAGGTCAACCGTTCCATTGAATGATAGATTGTGAAACAGCCCACTTTCTGAAAATTTTGGGTGGATTATACCCCTGTAGGAGAATCTTCCCTTCATATCCATCCCACCCTCAAGGGAGGTGTCCAGTTCGCCGCTGAAATCGAGGTTTATGGGTTTGTTTAAAGTGACGTTGTCCAGTTCCAGATTCACAGATTTGAGCACGAACCTTTTGCCGGAGATCTGATCGAGGTACAGGATATTGGCGTCAACTAGTTCAAAACCTATATGTGCTGATCTGATCCAGTTTCCGGCAATCCTATTTAGAAATTCACTTTTCTGTTTTGGTCGTGGCGTTTCAGTCCGTTCAGATTCTGATTTCAAAAGCCTCGCGATGTTCCACCCATTCGCCTCGGTTCTCTCAACCGTGATGTCAGGTCTGGAGAACTTAGCTGTTACATGTATGTCCCCGATGAGGATCTTCAGGAAGTTGAAGTTCAGGTCTGCCTTTGAAACAGAAAGAAAGAGAGGCTCACTGAAACCCTCTGGGTTGGTTAATTTAACCCCATGAAGAACAACGCCACGTAATATGGAGGCCTCAATCCTATCTATTTCGATCTTTCCATTAATTGACTGGTTAATTTTCGTGACTATTTGAGACCTAAATGCGTTTACATCTATTACAAATGGCAGGGTTATTAGCGCCGCTACAACAAGCAGTAACAAAATCCCGAATATAATTAGGCACTTTTTCCACATAGAAGCCTATTCTAACCCATCGCTGCTTTAGAGCCTAGTCTGTCATCCCGGCGGACGCCGGGATCTCCTTCCAGTCATCCCGACGAAAGTCGGGATCTCATTTTTGTCATTCCGGCGAAAGCCGGAATCCAGTACGCGTTTTATGGATCCCGGCTTCCGCCGGGATGACCCACCAAAATTTATGAAATGGCCTACTAGGCATGACATAGATTCAGATTCTTTGTACTGGTGGCTAAAAATTGATCAAGAAATTATACGGTGGCGGTAATTGTCAGAAAATGTCTAATAATTACAGCTGGTTACTAGCACTAGAATTGGCATACAGCTTGCTCCATTAATTTAGTATGAAGAGGCTATTCGGGGTTAATGCCGCTGTTTTGATCCTTTCTGCTGTTTCAACAGCCATTGGAGGGGCATTCGTGCTCTATTCCATGGGGGAGAAGGGGAGGGAGGATTTGTCCATCTATTCTTCGATTCAGCAGGCTATGAAGGCGCGGGATGAGGTATCGATTGTTAATAAACGGATGGCTACGATAAAAAAATCATTGGTCAGTGAACTGAGGCGCGGGAAGGTTCTGGAGCGCAAAAATTGGGATCAATTTGTATTAGCCAAGACTAAAGAGCCCACGGTTTCTGATGAAATAAAAATTCCGGCACCTGTTGAGTCCCAAACAGATTCACTTAAAAAACGTCTTAAGCAATTTGATAGAAAGAATTCTGCGTCGTTGTCGGATATTTTAAATGGCATTAAAAAGTCAATCTCACCGTATGAGAGGCAGAAAAAAAGCCTTGAGCTTCTGGAAAACCGTTTTATCTTTGTCTGGGCCGCGTCCAGTCTGAAGGACGATTTTTATAATCAGGTTGTTGATATGGATTCCGCCGGATCGGGAACATTCTTTGTTACTGTAAAAAATGTAAAGCAAAAAGAAAATGGCGAGAAAAATTACGATCTACAGCTATGGAGTGCCGATGGAACAGGCATTCATAAGACCGACAAAACAATCTCCACGGACGAATGGCCATTTGTGGAGGAGGCAAGGGCCGAAGTCGGAAGGCTAACGGAGCGTTCTTCAATAACCAGTTCATTTGTCACCACCGATTTTGCTATCGCCCAAGAGATGGCGCGGGATAACGACACTGTTGAAGCCCTTGTTTCAACCCCCCCAAAAAAGGATGACGCAAGTTCAGTAGATATGGGAAGATTCACTGTAACTCCTACCCCCGGATCAGGAAGCGTTGGGACCCTCACCCCCAACCTTTTAGAGAGCTGCATAGAGCCTGGACCCGATCGCTGCATAATCAATGTCGATGATAAAAAGGAAAAACTGGACAGGAACGATCCATTTAATGAAAGAAGATTTGAGGGTTCAGATTTTGAGTTTCTTACCTGAAGTTACCACCCCGTCATTCCCGTACCCCGTTGCAGCCTGTACTCCGCGAAAGCGGGGTACGGAGTACAGGTTGCAGCGGGAATCTGGATCCCCGTTTTCACGGGGATGACAAGCTACGTCATTCCGAGGGAGCGAAGCGACCGAAGGAATCTCAGCGTTAGATTGCTTCGCTTCGCCCGCAATGACGTAGGTCGCCATTTATAAATGTAACATACTGTTATTACTGTATTTTGTTCTATTTTTGTCAAGTATGCTTGCCAGATGTATAATATACTCTATGAACATTGAGGCATTAAAACTTATTATGGTTCAGAGGGGTTTGACTCAGGCTGATTTAGCAAGAATTACAGGTTTGAGTAGACAGGCTGTCTCTTTATGGTTTCAGAAAGATCATGAAAATCAAATGGTAAATATTCACACATCCAATCTTATTCATCTGGCTGAAGTGTTAAATCTGAATGTCGAGCGATTGATTAATGTACCGGATGTATTATCTACGAAGGAGAAAAGGGATGAACTAAGCGCGAGGTTTTTGTGGGATAAAGTATTTGAGAATCTGGAGGGTTTCTTCTGCGCCTGTGTTCGTGGGGAGCCCAGAGCCATTGCGAGGGTAGTTGAGAATTTTGGAATGTTTGATTCAGCAAAGATTATTGGAAAAAACGTGTGGAAAAAATTTGATCGCTTTAAAAAATGGTTGCACCCTGTTCGCAGGAAAGAGTGTGAGCAAATATGGACTCTTCAAAAGAGCCTAAAATTGATTTAGCAAAGAGAACCTTACCATCGGCATTATTCAACGCGCTGAAAATTATCTTTTCGAATAAGCCGGAGGGGGTAGTGTTGGTTGGAGGGACTGCTTTGGCCGGATTTTACGCGGGGCACCGCTCGTCGGACGATATAGATCTTTTTACATCCTCGCCAGAATCCCAATCGGCTGCCATTAGCGCTGTTCGCGCGCTTTTGGATAATGGCGCAAGATTCGGGAAGGAATTTAAGAGCAGACAATATTTCAAAACAACATCCTTTTTTCAGAATCATAATTTTACTATTGACGTGGTATTAGATGAGAATTTTTTTACATTTGCCGGGTATAAAAAAATAGAATATGGGTTTGTCGTCGCGGATCTCCAGACGATTTTAATGACGAAAATTTCAACTCTTTTAAGTCGTTGCTCAGAAAAGGATTTTTATGATTTAATCTGGCTGCTGCGGTATTTCCCCAAAATTTCATTCGCTGAGATTATTAATCTTGGGCAAAAAATTGACGCCGGGTTTAATGGAGAATCCCTGCTGCTGTCAATTCATGGTTCCAATATCAAAGAGGAGAGCTGTGGGTTCGCGGCAAAACAGGGGGTTTCTTCCAAGGCAGTATTCGGACAGATAATTAGTTTTAAAAAAAAGATGGAAAAAGCCCTTAGCTTATATCTTCACAATTCCAAGGATTCAACAGGGCTTAGCGAGGTTATAAAATATATTCGCTCCTTAGAGCAGGGTATGAAGCGGAAGTAATCGAATATCTTCTTCATCATTCTATTATTGCCTGATTAAATCTCTCTATTGACTCACCAATCTTAATGGAGCAGTGCTTGAAGGACCAAGGTGCGCAAGCTTCAGTGGATTTTCTCTGCATGCAGATATAGCCTGCAAAACAAATGAGCGAAAAAAACTAGAGACCCTTGTACGTTACATTGCCCGTCCACCAGTAGCGATAGATAGACTAAGCATAAGAGAAGATGGACTGATACGCTATAAGCTAAAAAAGAGATACAAGGATGGAACTGAATTTTTGCTCTTTTCACCTCTTGAGCTAATGGAGAAACTCTCAGCCCTGGTTCCACCCCCAAGAGCTCATATCATACGCTACCACGGCGTATTTGCCCCACACTCCAAATCAAGAGCAAAGATTGTTCTTTCAGAAACTAAAAAAAGAGAAAAAGAAAATTTAAGCCCAAACAGTAATCAAAAGAAAAGAGAGAGAATGTCATGGGCAGAGCTACTAAATAGAGTATTTGAGATTGATCTGACAAAATGCCATTTCTGTAGAGGTGAGGTAAAAATAATAGCAGCCATAATAGAAAAGAAGGCTATAGAAAAAATACTAAGGCATATGGGACATCCTTTAGAGCCACCCCAAATATCTCCAGCAAGGCCCCCTCCGCAAGTAGCATTCAATATGAACTGAAAGTTAAGTCCTCCGTTGTCGGCTAACACAATAAGCCTGAGGGGAGGGGTTTGTTCAAAAATAAGGAAATAGCGCAAAAATGTAGCGAAAATCAGTATTTAGAATTTTTGGAAGGGGAACTATCAGAGAATTCTAAAATTAACGGGCAAAGGGGAAGAGAAATTTGGATAGATTTGTTCAGTCTGTAGATGGGTTATAGCGTTTAAAACGCCTCGTATAAACGGCCCATGTGTCAATACTAATAATTCATAGAAGATATTTTCTTGAAGCAGTTGGTCAGGATCTTGGACTAACACCCTCGTATTCGTGTGCTGGTTAACACATTAAGATTTGTCCGTCTTGGGATTTACTACAACCTATACTCGAGTACTCTTCCTAGTTGGAATATCTCAAGGAAATTCACGTAGGCCATCCCATCTTCTGTCTTAACGCTGCCTCTTAAAAATTCCTTTCATGCTTAGTTTGACACATAACTGTTTAAAATATTTTTTTCTTAACTTGCTGCCCTAAGTGACTCCCATATAAATCCCACCATTTCTCTGGCACATGCTATTTTAACTTTGTTTGGATGCTTTCCACCCATTAATAGACGAAACCCTTTTTTGTGGAGTCTCTTCTGACATCTATCCGCAATATTAATAAATTCTTCTGAGACACCTTTCCTTCTATGTTTTAAATCGCTTCCAGCTCTTGTCGCTCTAAATCCTTTTTGGTTAATTTCTACTAATGCTGTCCTCACAAAACGATTTCCATGCTTTGTAATTCCAAACCGGTTTTGACTACCGCCGGAGGAATACTCCCTGATATCAAGACCAGCCCAGCTAACCAATTTGCCAGGATGACTAAATCGATTTATGTCACCAATTTCTGAAATTAGAGTCATTGCCCATATATTTTTAATGCCTTTGTACACTGTAAGTGCCTTAACTTTTCTTTCGTACTCTCTGCGTGTGGCGAGTTCATCGACCAGTCCATCATATTCTTTTAATGTATGCGACGCATGTTTCATTTGTTGGACTAATAACTTCAAATTCTTTCCAAAACTTCCGTGACTCTCCTCTGCCAATCTTTCAAGCCAACTTAAATGCTGACGCGTCCAATGAGCGGCAGCCCCTGTTTCCTTTTTATAATGAAACCCATGTCGTCTAAGAAATGCCTGAATGTGACACCTTATCTCTGCAACCTGATGCAACACATACTGGCGACTTCGAAGCAAATCCCTCGTCTCCTCTTCTTCTCTCCCCGGTACTGTAACAAATGACAAGAGGCCCTTTGAATAAAATTGTGCGAGCTTTCTTGCATCAATACGATCGGTCTTAACATTGTTGCCATAAGTTCTTGGAATAGATGATGGGGCAACAACATCACAATGAAAACCATGATCACTCAATGCCCTCTGCAGAGTAAATCCAGCATAACTTGCCTCGTAGCAGACTCTAACTTCGGCAGC
>MGRR01000052.1:15782-17929 GCA_001798265.1 Deltaproteobacteria bacterium RIFCSPHIGHO2_12_FULL_43_9 | reverse complement strand
CCCTGGCTGTAATGCTTGTCGAAAAACGTATAAGAAATGCCGACTTGGCGTGGTTAGTTATAGATATTTCTGAAGGAATTACTGATCAGGATAAACGTGTTGCACATATGATCGAAGAGAGGGGGATTCCACTAATTGTAATTGCGAATAAATGGGATCTGGTTCCGAAAGAGGATAGAGAAACAGTTGCAAAGAGGTTACCAAAGGTGTGGAAGGGGGCGATGCCAAGTCTTGGATCTGCTCCAGTTGTTACAATCTCTGCAGAGACAAATCTTCGTGTTCATCAATTGATAGGTCTAAGTGTTAAAGTAAAACATGAAGCACCTAAAATGGTTTCGAACAATGAGCTTAAAGAATGGCTCGAGACTGCTTTGTCAAAACAGAGACCACCGATCCTGAAAAATAAACTAATAGTTTTTAACAAGGTAAAGCAGCTGAGAAATATTCCACCCACTTTTATATTCTCAGTAAACAGACCCAGGGAGATTCCTGTGGGTTATAGGCGCTATATTGCCGCTTCAATAAAAAATAGATTTCACTTTGGGGCATATCCCATTAAAATCCTTTATCGAGGAGGAACGAGATGAGAACTGCAAATCCGGCTTTAAGAGACGAGGTTTTTACAAGATCTGTATCTGAGGGTAGGGCTCTCGGCATTACAGAGACGATGACAATCGGTGGCGCGGTTAATAGAAGCTTCATTCTAGTGTTGATAACCGTTGCTGTTTCTGTATTTAGTTGGAAACAATATCAATATGGTGTTGCGACAGGAAATCCACTCGCGTACGTCCCATTTTTCTGGGGCGGATTGATTCTCGGGTTTATCATTGGATTGGTAACGGTTTTTAAAAAGGCATGGTCGCCGGTAACAGCCCCGATATATGCGGTTTGTGAGGGTGCATTTTTGGGTGGAATATCGGCAATATTTGAGAGCCAGTTCCCAGGTATTGTTTTTCAAGCAGTGGTTGGAACATTCGGAACCCTCTTTGCACTTCTTGCCGCATATAGGAGTGGTCTAATTAAGGCTACAGAGAATTTCAAGTTAGGTGTTGTTGCAGCCACAGGTGGCATAGCCTTTATTTATATCCTCTCAATGATTCTTGGTTTCTTCAAAATCAACATTCCATATATTCACGAGAGTGGAACTATAGGGATAATTTTTTCAGTTTTTGTCGTTATAGTAGCAGCCCTCAACCTGGTTTTAGATTTCGATTTTATCGAGAATGGGGAGAGGGTAGGTGCCCCGAAATATATGGAGTGGTACGCCGCGTTTGGATTACTCGTAACCCTTGTCTGGTTATACCTTGAGATTTTAAGGTTACTGGCGAAACTGCGATCGAGAAGATAGACAACGACAACTAAGATATTCCAGATGCCTACGAAATAGACAATTTGCCTCCGTCACCAATTGCATAATAATTGGTCTGCTTTTTTATCAGAAACTAAAGGAAATTGTGCCCAGCACTCCGAGGGCGTCGCCATCCAGGGCATCGCCATTGGCGAGTACGGTGTTTTCGTCTCCGAAGAAGATTAGGTCGTAGAAAGCGTCGAATCCGAGGAAAACATCCTCTTTGACGATTGGAATGAATAGACCAATCGCGAATGGAAATCCGAATCCTACATCTCTGATACTACTCCCAAATGCTGATTCGCTTGCGAATCGCCAGTAGAAACCGGCGCCGGCGGAGATGTGTGGGTTGAGAAGATCGAGAATATCAGAGAAACGGTCGGATACTATGAAGAACTTTCCTCGCATCGTCACATCAAGAAGGCCCAGGTCACCACGAAGATTGTTTGCCGAGTGTCTGTGGAGTGAATAGTTTACCGAGAGATCTCCGGCGAACATCCTACTGAAGTAGTAATCGAAATATCCCCCTACCTCTGGTCCTAATTTTATTATCTCTCCTAAACTGTTTGTGAATGCCCTGAATCCGACATTTACCCCGAGCATTATTAGACGCCCCTGCGTGAAGAAGATTTCATCATCATACTCATCTGCAACCGGCTGACCGAATGCGGCGGACTCTTCTTCAAATGGATCGTAGGAATATATTGGTTTTATCGGAACTATAGTTGTCAGGAAGGATATAATAATCGAGAAGTAAATTAAGCGCATTCTCTCTCTTTCAGCAGAAGAAGGTTGCTTC
>MGRR01000052.1:6108-15612 GCA_001798265.1 Deltaproteobacteria bacterium RIFCSPHIGHO2_12_FULL_43_9 | reverse complement strand
CATGACTGCTCGCAATGACATGACGTCATTCCCGCATGACATGCCATCGAAATTCCTTACGATAACTAGATTTGAGTATATCAAAAAGGTTTTGACAAGGAAATCCCCGTTAAGTATGTTTTCCCGATGCAGGAAAAAATTACAAGAAAAGAGCTGCGTCAGGATGACAAATTTCATAGCGTTCTTGTCAATCTGTCGGAAAAGGTCCGTCTCCATAAACAAAAGATATATTTGGTTACTACCGGGGTTGTTGTAATTGTTGTGACTTCGTTGGTTTTGATATCCCAAAAGAACAAAAGGGAGGGCAACGCTCAGGCGGCCCTCGCCACTGCGACGCAAGAGAGTAATGCACAAAGGAGTGCCTTTGAGGCTCAAGCCTTGAAGAAGGAGGGGGTTAAAGAGGGGAAGGGGAGCGGGTTAACGAAAGAGGTAGTAGATAAGAATGAGATCAACAGATTAGAGAAGGTTGTTGCGGCTTATAAAGGGACGAAGGGGGCCTTTCAGGCGGAATTAAGGGTGGCTCAAATCTACTTAGATATGAAGAATTATCAGGAGGCGCTAAAGAGGTTTAAAGATCTTGCGGATAAAGCAGATAACCCGTTTTTGGGTTCTATTGTTTATTATGGGCTTGCGTATACAGAAGAGGAATTGGGAAATTTCGAAGCAGCCTCGATGGCATTTGATACAGTCTCCAGAAAAGCCATCCCATTTTTTGATTCAAGCGCGCTATTGGGTAAAGCAAGAGTGCTTACGGAGCTTAAGAGATTTGATGAGGCCAAAAAAACATATGAGGAGATTATCAGGCGCTGGCCGAATTCCGAGGTTTCAAAAAGAAGCGAACAGTACATCTCTTTCTTAAGTTTGATGAATCAATGAAAAAAACTCTCTTTCTCCTTCTTACACTTCATTTATTCATCGGTTGCGCGTCCATTCCCGCCCCGCCACCACATTATCCCACAGAGGTATTAATGACTCAGGTGGTTTCCAGAAATGATATTACCTTTAATCACACGGATACAGGTACTCCGACTGTAGTAGGGGATACAGTTTTCATCGGGATTCAGGAGAAGGGGCTCTACGCGGTTGATAAAAACAGTGGAGATGTGATCTGGGAGTTCGGGGTTAAGAATGGGGTTGAGAGCAGGCCTACAATTTATGACGGGCTTATATATTTTGGTGGGAATGACGGATATATCTATTGTGTAACAATGAGCGGGAGCAAGGTTTGGGATTATTATGTTGGGGCTCAAATCTGGAGTCATCCGATAGTTCACACAGGAATTGTTTATTTCTCATCAGCCGATGATCAGCTTTATGCCCTTGATGCCAAGAGCGGGAAATATATCTGGCATTTCAGGAGCCCACTTGGAAGAAAAGGGCTTGTAATAAGATGGCTCGCATCCCCAGAGATCAGTGACCATATAGTTTATATCGGTTTTTCAGATGGATATTTCTACGCGCTGAATCGCCACGACGGCGGCCTGATCTGGCAGAAGCAATTGAGTGATAAATTTCGTTTTAAGGATATAGACGCGACGGCGGTCGTGGATGGAAGTAATTTATATGTCTCTTCTTATGATGGGAAATTATATTCTTTGGATAAAAACAGTGGCGCTACGAATTGGTTCCTGGAATTCGGAGGATTGCACCCTGTGACCATCGTCGATGATACGCTTTATTATGCCGCTGTTTCAGGAGAGGTGTTTGCTATTGATAAACGCTCTGGCAAATCAAGGTGGGTTTATAAGGTACCGACAGGTCTTCCAACATCACCTGTTACGGTTGGTTATACAGTGACCGTAGGTGGGGGAGAGAGCAATTTGTACGGATTGGACAGGGAGAGTGGTGAGGAGATCTGGAGGCTGGAAACCGATAATGGATTTGCCGGAGGTTTGGCCGGATACGACGGTATTGTGTATGGGTTTACGACAAAATCATTTCTCTATGGAGTTGATCCCTTAGAGCTAAGGCCGAGAATGGTTCCAAAGCATGGTGGGATAGTTGGGGCCGTCAGAGATCTTCCGATGATCCGCCCCCCGAAGTAGTCCTAAAATATACATTATGTAAAACTAATCCAAAACAGACAGGGTAATTATTGGGCATTTGGTGACGGAGGCAAATTGCTAATTGGGTGCGCGAACATCCTAAAATATATATTATGTAAAACTAAACCACCACCACCAAAAAGGTACCTTAATTAGAAAGATTTTCTTCCCCAGGGGAGGGGAGCACAAAAAATAGTCAGCACGGAATGCCATAAATCCTTTCTAGAGGCTGGGGATTATCGGGAAATAATGTGTTCTATAGCCCGTGGTTATTTTTGCTATAAATCAGCCTAGAATTAGGTTATCTTTCAATATAATCTGGGAGCAACATCCAAGCTGGAGGATCTAATGAAATCACATATTCATCTTATATTAGGTATAGTGCTTTTATCATTTTCTTTGTTAAGTTGTTCACAACCAAAAGATGCTTCAAAGGTAGACCCAAAGGATATCGTTTCTGAATATTATATTGACTATGACACGGATACAAAGATTTTGTCTGTTATTGCTGAGTTTAGGGCTGGAACTACATATTTAACCCTGGATAAAGGGGCATATGTTTCCTGGGATGGAGAACTCCTCGAAATGGCTTTGGATTCGGAGATTAATTACATATATTATAAACTATCAAAAAACATTACATCTGATAATGAGCTTTATACTACACATTTGTTTACCTATAGAAATCATGAAGAGAAACTCTTTACCCATCAGATTACCATCCCTAGTGTGGTGGATTATTCCGTTACGGAACGAACTCCGGTTACACTAAGGATGGCGTGGCAGATTCCTGACCAGATTGCGGCCGATGGTTTAATGGTTACAACAAAGAAGAAACTCAATTCTACGATTATAAAGATTGATGACTTTTTTATTGCTACAGAAGCGACGCAAAACTCCGGGACATTTTTTGTACCAAATTCAATTGTGGAAAAATATGGGCCTGGAGCCGCGGTTGATATTACTGTATGCAGGAAGCGCAGATTCGACCTCGCGGAAGGCACTGCTGGGACAGGCTTCCTGCTTGCCAGGAATTGCGGTAAAACCATTTCAACGACAATCCCTAAGGAATGACGGAGGTGTCATTCCGAGCCGAAGGCGAAGGAATCTCTTTGCATGAGATTGCGGAGCCTGTCCTGAACGCAGTGAAGGATCTCCGCGCCTCCTCGCAATGACGAATGGTCGGCTCAGGATGACGATAAAAACGGAAGCCCCCACCTTGAAAAGGGTAGGGGCTTTTTGATTCTTTATGCCGTCGGGTTGACGCTATGGAGGTTGTTTTTGGCTTTCCCGGGAAAGTTTACATAACCTCCATTCCCAGACGTTGAATAGAGCCTAGATTATTCCGTTGTTGGAGCTGGCTGTTCTCCCTCCGTTGGAGCCTGTTCCTCTGGCATTGGTGCCGGTTCGGCTGCCTCTGGAACAACTTCCTCTTCGATGATGGTTTCTTCAACCACAGCCTCTTTGCCCTTAAAGAAATAGAAATAAGCCCAAACTAGTATGGCCAGTACAATCAAAAAAATTATAAGTGGGCCAGTTTTTTTCTTTTTGCCCATCGGTGCTTCCATATTTAAACTCCTCCTAGATGAAAATTATAGATAAAACAACGTTGTTTCGAGAGTAGTCTACCCCTCTTCATTAGGTTTGGGAACAGGGTTTTTTACATTTTTATAGTAATTATTGCGTAAAAAATAGTCTGCTCGGCAATTTTACTATTTTTCTTTCTTGACCTAGAATCGCCGGAATCCCAAGGAGAAAACAATGAAAAACAAAATCTTCGCATTCTTTATTTTATTTACTTTAGGCCCCACATCCACCTCTCTTGCTGAAAAGATGCTTGTTAATGTTGAAGAAGATTCCATTCAGAATAGCGCGGAGAATAATTTAGACCCTCTTTATGATATTGATGCCGCAAAGATGAAAAGGGTTAAAAGGGCTTTTTGGGATCAGGAGACAAAGGTTGTCGGTATAGGATTAGGGTTCGGATTGGGGCATCTTATGGCAGGGGAATATAAGAACAGGGGTTGGATCTATACCGCCGCTGAGATGGCAGCGCTTGTTGCATTTGGCTATGGTGTCTCTTCATATTTTGGGGACACATCTATTAGTTCTTTCGGAAAGGCTGTCGGATCATTTATGACATTAAACGAGGCTGTACCGAGTCAACCACAGCCCACAAGCAACATCGCCTCTCTAACGATGGTTGCGGGATTTGTCGGTTTTCTGGCTGTAAAATTAGTCGAAGGATTTGAGGTCTGGAATAAACCTAAAGTTGTTGTCTTGAAGCAATGACATTAAGGATTAGTTGGCCTTTCACAATCGATATCGAGTAGACATTGACCTCTTCGTATCTCTGAAGACTCAAGCATAAGTATTTTTGCACTCTTCCCGTCCACGCTTGTTGTTATCAGATACCCGCAATTGCTATTTTCAGGCATTGTTATAGTTACGTGCCTGCATTTGAAATCTGATTCACTAATAGCAGCCGATGGTGGTAATACAACCTCAGGTTTTACGGCTTCTACAACCTCTCCTTCCGGTGGTATTGGTGGTAGAGTTCCCGGAGGAGGGGTAGCCCCTCCCCCCTGCTCCACCTCTTGCAACTTTTTCATCATCTCGTTTTGCGTCTCAATAGCCTGTTGCATAACCTTTTGCTGTTGCTGAATAACCGCGTTCATGTCTGTCTCCTGTGGGCTTGTTACATGGGGATAGTCGACAGTTCCCCTATAATCCCCCCCCTGCAGCTGCTCACCCCCGGTTTCATCCTGCGCAAAGGCCTTGAGTAGCAATGGGGTTGGAAGGAGAAAAATCAAACTAATATATATAAGTACCTTTTTCATTTTGTATCCGTTGTTTTACATAATATATATTTTTAGACTTCCACCATACGGGGAAGTGTTACTACTATTAGGAATTGCTCTGTCCCTTTTCCTCCGACCCCGGGGGGACGGAGGAAATTTGTTCCTCCCCTCTTCTCAAAGATGTTCGATGATTTTTCAGTGAAGTTATTTAAACAATGACTAATGGTGTGTTTTACTTTACATAATATTTATTTAACGAACCCCTACTACTACCGCTTAAACTTCCAATCTCACATTAACCTGATGCTCTGTAATTTGTAATACCACACTCTTCCCGTCGATCTCTTCAACTATTCTCTTAATGTCATTACACCCACACTCGACAATCTTTCTAAGATCCCTTGTAGCCTCGGTAACATATATCTCAAAAATCAGGTTTAGCTTTTCCTCTTTTCGGCTCCCGAAGATTATCAGGTGACAATCCTCGACAACCTTTGCCAGATGACTCACCAGGGAGACTATCAGAAGCTTTAGCCTATCCCCCTTTCCTTCCGGAATCTTCAGGTCGGGAACAAGATGGATATCTACCGTCAATTTATTCTCGAAGAGCACCCCTCCAAAAACCTCTGTCACCTCTACCATCAGCTCCTTCAACGGTTTCTCCCCATTTTTTCTAACCCCCGGTCCACTTCTTTCCTGCGCATCACAGGCCCGGTATAGGCTCCTCTCATCCCTCATCACCTCCACAAATTTATTAAGATAGTTTGCAAATTTTTCCAGATGGGTCCTGGCTTTTTTAATTAACCCCTTCTGCTCTTCATCCCCTTTTATTTCCGTCGCCTCATCCAAAACCTCAAGCAACCCCCCTACAACGGTCAAATAGCCCCTTGTTTCATGGGAAAATTCATCGATCAGCTGCTTCTGCGCAGCACCAGACGTGCTAAGCTCTAATTTATCCAAAAACTCCTGAGATATCTTGCTCATAAAACCTTTCCTATTCCCTCTATTTATCGGAGTTTTTGCCCATTATTGTGAGAAATGCCTTAAGAAAACGTCTTAAAAAAAGAACAACTTAATAAGTCTTCTAAAGTTGTGCGGGGCAAACCAGTGCCAATGCTCCCCCTCGGCACTTTCGGTAACCTTTGAGCCCCTGAATTCTGAGTTTAGAAGCGGCTTTCTCCCCTTCGTAATCTCCGGCTGCTGATAGATATCCCAAACCTCTATCCTTCCATCTCCACCACCCACCCCCACCCCAAAATAACCGATTGAATCCCCCTTCCCAAAAAGCTCCATCCCACCCGCGTAACCAATCGATCTTGTGCCTGCGCTTAAATAGAAAGAGTCCTCCCTGTTTCTTGTTACAACTATCCTCCCTTTTGCTGAGGTAAGCCCTGTTAATGGGCTCAAATCCCTTCCATAACCAATTGAACCCTGGACAAGAATAACACCCTTAAACGGTGTCCCCTTTTTTCCAAGCCCCTTGTAAATCTCAGCGGCCATAACAATGACATTTGTCCCCGCGCTAAAAGCCATTACCTCCAACCGATCCCCCCTCTCATGCGCTATTTCCATCAGATGAACCAACTCCACTGCACCCATAAACTGGGCAGAGAAGTTTTTATGCTCCTCTATAATGGAGGGGTGTGAAACCTTCCCATCAACATCAACGTCCGATTTACTCCAGTCGATCTCAAACCATTTAATAGGTTTCCTTTTAAACTCCGATGTGATCCTTCCAAGACGCTCCACGTTGGCCGAAAAATATATATCCCTTTTTCTCCCCCCATCCGCCGGTTTATCGCCGGTAGCCCCCTCGATAAAGACTGGCATCGGGGCTTTCCACCCACGCGCTTCATCAAAGAGTTTCTGATCCAGATTCGGATATCTGTTTTTGAACCAACCATAGAGATCAGCTAGCCAGAGCCCGTGATAACCAACCCTGAAATCATTTAGATTAAGTAATAGAGGCCCCTCATCAAACGCCACCACTTGGGATTCCGTCCCACACACATCAATCTTGTGAACCTTGCCATCCATCACCATTTTTAGAAGGAGAAGCTTCGCAAGCTTGACCCCAAGCCGATCCTTACCCCTCATCTCATCCTCTAGCCCACCTTTTACCCTCCCCGATGCCTGATTCATGTTAAAGATCTGGGGAAGGGCCCTTTCAATAATCGCCTTAGAAGTATCAGACTTTATTTGATATGTATGGATTATTGAATCTGCCAGTTCACTCCATGATGGATTGCCACTCATGATAGAAGAAGTGATTATCCTTGCTTTTAGGGCATCTAAATTTTCCTGATTTACCCCATCCTCCTCTACCCTCTCCGCAATTTTATCGAGCAGAAAACTGTAAAAATCCTCCCCTCTATAAGCGCAGGCAACATCATGAGGTATTATCTCCACCCGATCCTCTGCATCAATAGAGGAAGATGTGCCGGATGAGAGTAAAAGCGTTGTGATAAAGATCAAGGATAGCCATTTGGCTTTATAAGCCATTATCACCCCTTATCCCTCCTATCGCCCCGAAGGAGGATTGGATGAGTGAATCTTTATAAAAAATCTAAAGTTTCTCTAATCTTCCCCGATATGAATATGAAGAATTGTTAATACGTCATTCCGACGAAAGTGACGTACGTCATCCCCAGCGCGAAGCGCGTGGGGATCTCCACGGGAATCTGGATCCCCGTTTTCACGGGGATGACAAAGTGTGGGGATGACGAATTGCCGGGATGACATTCCGTCTGGAGTAAGAGGAAATGAACAAACGAGCCAAGACAGTATTTTTCATATCGACCGGGGCCATAGCCTTAATTGCCATATCAATAGCTTTGTCTCTCTCCTCCATAACCCGACCATCAAAGGTCGCGAGAAGGTTCCTGGAAGATCTCTCCAAAAGGAAGTTGGAGGCGGCATATAGCATGACATCAGCACAATTCAGGGCAACGGTCACAAAAGAGACATTCAGGGATTTTTTAACCCTCTATCCTGTCCTTACATCAAAATCAGAAATCAATTTTTCCGGGCATACCGCTGAAAGCAATATAACGACGATATCAGGGGATATAAAAGGTATAGATGGATCAATTACGCCAATTACAATGCACGTGATTAAGGAAAAAGGTGATTGGAGAATCCTGGCATTAAGTCTCAATCCAGCAGAAACAAATCGAGCATTATCAAGCGAGGAGGAAAAACAATGAGAACAAAAATATTATTTTTCATATTAGTTCTCCTGACTACAACATACGCCTTCGCGGATGAACCGGGGCGTGAGCCATATTACGCACCAAGGCGACCCGCTTCAATTCCAGAACCACCCCCACCCCCAAAACCATTTACAGCATATCAGGCCAGGGAACTACTCCCACCCCCCCCTCCTCCAACTGTAATAGCACCAGCCGCAGTTGAAACAGACTACGACTTTTTCTCCGTTTTCGGGGAGGCATTACTCTGGACAGTAACAGAGGATGGCCTCGGTTACGCAGTCGCCTGCCCCGGCGTCCCGCTAGGTGTAGCCCGTTCAACCATCATCAACGGCTGCGACACCGAGGATCTGCGACCAAACTGGCAGGGTGGATTCAGGGTCGGTGCCGCCTATACCTGGTCACCGGATATGTGGGATCTAAGGGCACGATGGACATGGTACAAGGATGATGACACAGACAGCGTTTTGGGTGGAACCATATACCCGACATGGACACACCCCGATCAGGCAATCGCGACAGGCGCCGATGTTAACGCGGTCGCCACGTGGCATATGGAGTTCAACGCGGTAGATTTGGAGATGGGAAAGTCGTTTAAACCGGGAACCTCGTTTAAACTCAGGCCATTTGGCGGCCTTAAGGGTGCCATTCTCGATCAGGATTTTGACGCCAAATATCAAAACTCAACAGCCGTAGCCTCTACACTCAATAACCACGTCATCATGAATAATGACTTCGGTGGTATTGGCTTCCGGGGTGGACTCGACGCCGGCTGGGACCTCAACTGGTACGGTTTATCACTCTTCGCTAAGGCCTCCGGATCAATACTATGGGGGCAATTTAAGACCCACTATCTCTCCCGCCGGGACGCGAATACAATCGCCCATGTCAGAGATCTGTTCGCTACCACAAAGGGGGTACTGGAGGGAACACTGGGCATAAATCTTCATACCACCTACATCCTTGGTGAGGATTATCCATTCGACATCTATGTTACATATGAAGATGAACTTTGGTTTTCCCAGAATCAGATCATGAGATTTATGGGGGATACCACAGACGACGGCAAGTTCATCCACGAGAAGGGTGATCTAGGGTTCCACGGAGTAGTATTTGGAATGCAATTTTCCTTTTGAGCATTGGTCGTCGGGCATGCGAGCTTCCACGTCATTGCGAGCGAAGCGAAGCAATCCCTCCAACGAGATTGCTTCGCTTCGCTCGCAATGACAAATACGCCCGCAATGACGAATACACTCGCGATAAATACACTCGCAATGATGACAGCGATGACAGCATTGTTTCTTTTTTAATCACTTATAAAAAAATAAAATAAAGATCTCTCCAACTATTCTCTTCCCAAACCTTAATATTTTTCCTATGCTATGTTTTGAGCAGGATGCGATTTCTGTTTTTTTTGACAGTTAAATATTGGGAGCGCAACATGACAAC
>MGRR01000052.1:3289-6097 GCA_001798265.1 Deltaproteobacteria bacterium RIFCSPHIGHO2_12_FULL_43_9 | reverse complement strand
CTCTTTTTTAGTGCCTTTGCATACGCAGGTGAACCGGGCCCGGAACCGGCATCCGTTGCCCCTAAGGACTCATACAAGGTAACAGCCGATTTCCTCTTATGGAACGCAACTGAAGATGGATTGGGATGGGTTGCTACATGCCCAGGTGGAGCTGGTACAATCGTTATGGGTTGCGATGTAAGACAGATGCAACCTGATTGGAGGGGTGGATTCAGAATCGGGGCAGGATACCAATGGTCTGAAGATATGTGGGATGTCTTCGGAAAATGGACCTGGTTTCAAGATTCCGACTATGATCAGGTAACAACGGTCTCTTCCCTATTCCCGATCTGGCTACATCCTGACGTAAACAATAACATAGGTAGAGATTCAGGCTCTTCCTGGTTCAAGGTGAAGTTCAATGCCTTCGACTTTGAGCTTGCGAAAACATTTAAACCTGGATCATTCTTCACACTACGTCCATATGTCGGTTTAAAGGGTGCTACCATTTATCAAACCATGAACAATAACTTTGTAGGAGGCGCTGTTACTAATGATAACCTGAATGATAGCGCCTACATGTCCTCAGACTTCGGCGGTCTAGGTTTCAGGGGTGGGTTTGATTACAACTGGGATCTGAACTGGTATGGATTCTCCCTCTTCGCGAAGGGCGCCTTCTCTATCCTTTTTGGAAAATTCAAGGTTGACCATCTAACAAGATCGGCTGCCTTGGCACAACCTACACTGACAATTGCTCACGTCAGTGATGAATTTATGACAACAAAGGGTGTCTTTGAGGGGGCCTTAGGGATCAACATGCATACAACAGATCTCCTGGGAGAAGAATATCCCCTCGACTTCTATGCCATGTGGGAAGACCAGGAGTGGTTTAAACAGAACCAGTTCATGCTTTTCATGAGCGATCTAACCGATGACGGTAAATTCATTCATGACAAGGGTGACCTTGGTCTAAACGGGGTCACATTCGGCCTCGCCTTAGGCTTTTCAATCTAATTCATGCTAATTTTAAGAGCAAGAAGGGCGCCGAAAGGATCGGCGCCCTTCTTCTTTTTTAAATAATCCCCTTTTCTTCTTCCTCTATTTTCCTTATGCTACTCTTAAGCAGGAGGAAATATCTTTTCTTCGACAGTCAAATATTGGGAGCGCAACATGGCAATAAGAATACTAACTATTTTTGTTTTACTCTTTACAGGTTTAACGGCATTCGCAGATGAACCAGGCCCGGAACCGGCGTCAGTAGCAGAAAACAAGGCAAAGGTAACGGCTGATTTCCTCTTATGGAACGCAACGGAAGATGGCCTTGGATGGGTTGCTACATGCCCAGGTGGAGCTGGTACAATCGTTATGGGTTGCGATGTGAGACAGATGGAGCCCGGTTGGAGAGGTGGATTCAAAATCGGGGCAGGATATCAATGGTCTGAAGATATGTGGGATCTATTCGGCAGGTGGACATGGTTTGAGGATGGGGACTATGACCAGGTTACAACCGTAGCCACCCTATTCCCGATCTGGACACACCCAAATCAGGCAGGAACATCCAATTCAGGGTCGGCGCAATACGCGTTGAAATTTAACGCCTTCGATCTTGAGTTCGGGAAGACATTCAAACCTGGAACATTCTTCACACTTCGCCCACACGTAGGTGTTAAGGGTGCCGACATCCAGCAAAACTTCGACCAGCACTTCCGTGGTTCTGGTATCACCGGATCGAATCTTCAGGATAGCGTTACAATGTCGAGTGACTTTGGCGGCGTAGGCTTCAGGGGTGGATTTGATTACGACTGGGATCTGAACTGGTATGGGCTCTCCCTCTTCGCGAAGGGTTCCTTCTCGGTAATATTCGGATATTTTAAAACAAGCTACCTAGGAGTATCCGAACCACTGGGCGCAGGGGCTATAAACACCACCGCACACGTTAGGGATGAGTTCATGACAACAAAGGGTGTCTTTGAGGGGGCACTAGGTGTCAACCTCCATGACACAAAGCTCCTTGGTGAAGATTACCCACTCGATTTCTACGTAATGTGGGAGGACCAGGAGTGGTTTAAACAGAACCAGTTCCTACTTTTCATGAGTGATATCACAGACGATGGTAA
Source organism: Deltaproteobacteria bacterium RIFCSPHIGHO2_12_FULL_43_9 (assembly GCA_001798265.1). GTDB lineage: Bacteria > Bdellovibrionota > O2-12-FULL-43-9 > O2-12-FULL-43-9 > O2-12-FULL-43-9 > O2-12-FULL-43-9. The sequence continues at coordinate 4,001 of MGRR01000052.1, read as the reverse complement.
ATTCATTCACGATAAGGGTGATCTTGGTCTAAACGGGGTCACGTTCGGTATGGCTCTGGGATTTTCAATTTAGGTATTTTATCGTCGATAAAATCAAAAAAGAGCGCTGATTCCTCAGCGCTCTTTTTGTTTTTTTACCCGTCATTGCGAGTACCCGCGTCATTGCAAGCGTAGTCGTCATCACGAGCACTCACGTCATCCCCGCGTCTCACGTCATTCCCGCATCTCTCGTCATTCCGAGGGAGCCCTTCGCATACGCTCAGGACAGGCTGCGCGACCGAAGGAATCTCAACGCAGGAGATTGCGGAGCCTGTCCTGAACGCAGTGAAGGATCTCCGCGGCTCCTCGCAATGACCAAGGGTAAATAAACCTGACTCCTTTTTGATCATTTTTCCAAAATGTCAAGCTTTTTATCCCAAAAAGTAGACAACTACGGTGAAAAGAGAAACTTTTTTTAAATTTTTTAAATAAATTTCTTTTCTTCTTCCCATATTTTTCTTATGCTATCTTCTAGGCTGAAAGCAATTAGGCTAAAGGCAATTTAATTATTGACAGTTCAATTTGGGAGCGCAACATGGCAATAAGAATACTAACTATTTTCGCAGTACTCTTCTTTTCAAGCTTTACATTCGCAGGAGAACCTGGAAGGGAACCGGCAAGGGCTCCAGCAGCTGCAGCACCAGCGGATCACTACAATCTATTCGGTGATGCT
>MGRR01000052.1:0-3217 GCA_001798265.1 Deltaproteobacteria bacterium RIFCSPHIGHO2_12_FULL_43_9 | reverse complement strand
CATGGTTTAAAACCAACGACAGCAAGGCTCTTACCGGTGGAACATTCTACCCGACCTGGACGCATCCGGACGTAGCAGTCGCCGCTGGTCTTGATGTCAGCGCAGTCGCGTTCTGGTACCTGAAATTTAATAGCATCGACCTTGAAATGGGCAAAACATTCAAACCTGGAACATTCTTCACACTACGCCCACACGCAGGGGTAAAGGGTGCTATCATCGATCAGGACTTCGATGCTAGGTATCAAAACTCGACACTTGTAAACAGCACTCTAAACCGACACGTCATTATGAGTAATGACTTCGGTGGTGTTGGTTTCAGGGGTGGATTTGATGCTTACTGGGATCTGAACTGGTACGGATTCTCCCTCTTCGGAAAGGGATCCGGCTCCATTCTCTTCGGTGAGTTCAAAACCCACTTCCTAAACCGTGCCGACTCAAGCACCTATGCCCACGTCAGAGACTCATTTAACACAACTAAAGGTGTGTTAGAGGGGGCTCTGGGCGTCAACATGCATACCACAGATCTCCTGGGGACCGAGTATCCCCTGGACTTCTATGCAATGTGGGAAGATCAGCTCTTCTTCTCCCAGAATCAGATCATGAGATTCATGGGTGATACCACGGATGATGGTAAATTCATCCACGAGAAGGGTGATCTTGGCTTCCATGGCATTACCTTTGGTATCCAGGTGGCCTTCACCATATAATAGTATCCAATGAAGACAAAAACCGCGGGGGAAACCCCGCGGTTTTTTATTCTTAATGAACAATTTACCTTATTTTAAAAAGGTGCTATGGTGTAGCCGCTTTTCGGAAGTTGCCTCAAGTTTTTTAAGGTCTCTTTTTAAAAGCGTTGTTAATTAATTTATGAGAGGAATTCATGACTAAGAAATTATTTGTAGGTGGCTTGAGTTGGAATACAACTGAAGCCGGATTAAGACAGGCATTTGAGCGTTTTGGAGAACTCATGGAGGTTAAGATTATAACCGACAGAGATACTGGACGCTCACGTGGCTTTGGATTTGTTACTTTCACACAACCTGCTGACGCAGACAACGCGGTCACGACCATGAATGGTCAGGAGCTGGATGGAAGGGCAATCAAGGTAAATGAAGCCCAGGAACGTCGCCCTGGTGGTGGTGGTGGTGGCGGCGGTGGTGGCGGTGGCGGAAGAGGAGGAAGACCCTTCGGCGGGGGAAGACCCTTTCGTGGTGGGAGAGGCGATAGGTAAGTATTAAAGATTAATTTCTTTTCAATATGATCCTAAGAGGGGAGGCGTTAACCTCCCCTCTCTCTTTTTACCCGTCGTCATTGCGAGCGTGTGTCGTCATTGCGAGCGAAGCGAAGCAATCTCTGACAATCGCGGTAAGAAGCGCTGAAGAAAACTATATAAAATAATAGTAACCGTCGCGGCCCAATAGGTACTAAACACAATATCGCTCAGGAAGTGAGCCTGCACAGTCACCCGGCTAACGATAATCAAAAAAGCCATAATGACAAATGGCGTAAGATAAATCCTTTTCTTCGGTGGGGTTACAATAAAGAGCGCCGTAATAAACGACGCCACTGTGGTCGCGTGCCCCGAAGGAAATGACCAGTGATCGACGTCAAAATTTAATCCCTGAAACCCATACTCCCCAGTATAAAAAAGCATTCTTGGCCTGGAGCGGCCTATCAGGATCTTTAGAATGTTGGTCAAAATCCCAGATGCTGCAACAGACAAAAAGAGAAAAGAGACCTTTAAACTGATGTTGTATAATTTTTCCTTAATCTCACCCCTTGTCTTTCGCCCGGCAATAAAAAATATTATCGCCAGAAGTGCCGACGGAACCAGGTAATATTCCGCAAGACCATACGTTGTGAGCTCGTAAAGCGTGATGTTCCACCAGTGTGGCCTCTGCCCCTTTAAGGCCCTCGCAATCGGAATATCCAAAAACAGAAAAGAGAGGACGCAAAAGGTCAGGACCAATCCCCAGATTATAAAAAAGAGCTGCCTTCTCTTAATTGAGATTTGAGACAACATAGATATCAAGCTCCAGCCATTTTCCTTTCGAGTAGTTTACCCCCGCAACCTCTCCCAGTTTCTCCATCTTAATACTCTTCATCGCGGCATAATTTAATAACGGCCCTGCATCTGTATTATTAATGATGACTATAGACTCACGATTCATAGATATAAAATTTCTGACATGCCAGTTATCCAAAAGCGCCGTATCCCTGCCCAGCTGAAAAACGAGACTTGGCTCATGATACCCAACCGACGCGATTGAAACAAATCTATCCCCCCTGTACTCATTGACTATCCCAGCCACTTCACGGCTAATCCATAGACCTGGTAATCTTGGGGCAATCACTTCAAGGGCAATAAAAACCGAAATTATAATCACAGCAACACAATAATAGAGCCTTCTTAAATTGATTGATTCAGAAAACGCACCTATTAACAGCGCTATGGCAGGATAGAGGGGAAGCACGTAATGAGGCAACTTTGTGGGCATGAATTCGAAGAGAATCCACGACGGAACTATCCAGGCGAGGGCAAAACAGACCTCCCTCCTACCTCTGTTTCTCCAAAATAGCCTTAATCTGCTGAAGAGATACAACGTACCGGGGAAAAATGTGACTGGAAAAAGCAAAAGATAATAACCGGGGAAAAAACCGTGTGACTCCTGTGTGGAAAATGCCTTCGAAAAGAAATCCCTGCCAAGCGATTCCCTGATAAAATCCCCATCGCTAACCCTGGTGATTACTACTAACCATGGGAGAACCATAATCAATACAATTGCAATACCGAATGGGAATCTTAAATACCTCAGCCAGACCATCTCCTCCCGTTTATATTTATCGATTACCAGCAGGGTAATAATCGTTAAAAAGCTGATAATGGGGGTAATTGGCCCCTTGATTAGGATCCCAAAACCTTGTGCTACCCAAAATAGCGTCGATAAATACCGATTGGAATCACGCTTTACATAAATAGTGAACAATGAACATTGGGCCGCAACGACAGATAATAGTAAAAGCGCATCGGTCTTTGCCATATGCGCCTCAAATATCAACAGAAGGGATGACCCAAAGAGAAGCGCGGATATAAATGCCCCCCTACCCCCAATAATTCCTATCCCGAACCAAAAGAGCGCTAATACGGATAAAATCGCCGCCAGCAGGGATGGAACCCTGTATGACCATATCTTATCAACTACCCCGGTTGTTTTGG
>MGRR01000051.1 GCA_001798265.1 Deltaproteobacteria bacterium RIFCSPHIGHO2_12_FULL_43_9 | reverse complement strand
CATCCTGAGCGAAGCGAAGGATCTCTTTCGTCATCCTGAGCGAAGCGAAGGATCTAACGCGAGATTGCTTCGCCGCGCCCTTTAGGCGCTCCTCGCAATGACGGTTGCGTTTGCAGTGACTCATAATAGCCGGGGAACCACATGCGCTTTAAAATATTTCTTCTGATTCCACTCTTGCTTTCATCTTTTATTCTTGGTTGCACAAAAAAAGAAGGAACCGTCGAAGGTAAAAAGAAGAAAGAGATCTGGGTCTATACATCAATATATGAAAATGTAATTGACCAACTCAATCCAATCCTCAAAAGAGAGTTGCCGGATATCGAGGTAAAGTGGTTTGCCGCAGGGAGTGAGAAGGTTCTCGCGAAGGTGAACGCAGAGATAGCGGCAGATCAGCTGAAAGCTGACTTGATTATGACCTCAGACCCATTCTGGTACGAAAAGCTGGCCAGGGATGGTCTGCTCCTTGCCTACGATAGTCCGGCGATAAAAGGAATCTCACCCGATTTTAAAAACAGAGACAACCTTTGGGTGACTGTAAGAATCCCTGTAATGGTAATTTCATATAACAAAGATGTCATTACAGATAACAATGCTCCGAAATCTTTTAAGGAGCTTGCGGATCCGAAGTGGAAGGGAAAAGTCGCCCTTGGGAGCCCGCTAGAATCGGGAACAAATTTTACTGCTGTCGCCAATCTGTCGAAAAAATATGGTTGGGATTATTTTAAGGAGCTTCGAAAAAATGACACCTTTTCATCCGGTGGCAATTCAACAGTCCGGCAGAAGATGGAATCAAAAGAGTACCCAATCGGCGTTATACTCCTTGAAAATATCCTTCAGGCGCAAAAGGGTGGTAGCCCTATAAGAGCGGTTTATCCCGTCGACGGAGCGGTATTGGTGCCGAGCCCGATCGCGATTTTCAAGCGGACCAAAGAACCCGAAGCCGCGAAGAAATTTTATGACTTTATGTTTTCACAGGCGGGGCAATACGCGATTACGACCGGCAACATGTATTCACCGGTTCCGGATTTTCCACCCCCCGAGGGGGCCAGGCCATTTGCCGAGGTGCTGGCAAACGCCTTCCCATTTAATCAGAAGTTTGTCGACGATGTTTTAAGAGAGCATGACGAAATCAAGAAGAAGTATTCACAAATAATGTTTGAGTGACTTTGAAGATTTTCCACTTCAAATTTTTAATTCTAAGCGCAGCCTGGTCAATTGCCTTGGGAGGTGACACAACTTGGATTTTGTAATATTTTTAACTCAGAGATCCCCGATGCTTGCTGCGCTCGCCGGGGATGACGGAATGATTTTAATTTCTATCTGCTATTTTTAAAACAATCTGACTCCTTCACTTCATCCCACTTTTCTATCAGATATTTAATCGCCCATGCTTGACTATATACCCCAGAGGTCAATTCACCATCTCCGAAATAATCGTGTTTATCACCAACACCAGTCCCTGTACCTCCAATTATAATCATTGAATTCGTTAGGGTTCTTAGTGTTTTTTCGTGCCCCGTTAACACCTCAAGCGCAGAAATGGTTTCAACCTCAGTTTTAGTAAGTCTTATTCCCGAGATCTTACGACTGACATGGCCTGAACCAGACAAATCAAGCTCAATTTCTTTATCCCCAAAATATTTTTTGAATGTGCTCCAATCATCAAAACTCTTTCCGTGCTTAAATTTTTCGCTTAAACACCTGGCGGCTTTTTCTGCCTGTGATGAGGCTTCATCTTTAGTTAGGTGATTTACCCGACTCAGGTATGCTGCAAAGCTGGAGACGGCCAAGGGAAGTGTTATGCGAGTAAATGTTCTTTTTGTGTTCCCGTTTTCATCAGTGATTACAGATCCCTCAATAGACCTGGCTTCCCATGGGTCAAGAGGCCAGAATCCTACTTTATCAACACTCTTATAAGACCAAGCATGCCCCCAAAATCTATTTTCTCCATCAATATACATTCTATGGTCATATGCTTCATCATCTGCAGTGACTGGCAGTACTATTGGGATAGACGATTGCTTTAGGAGAAGCGTCAAATCTTCCGTAGCTTTTCCTGGGGCTGAAGATTGTAAAGGAACCCATTTATTATCATGGGTTATCATTTCATCATTAGTCCCTGTGTGTTCAGTAAATACAATATCCCAGGCTATTGCGTTGGGTGCTGGCTCTAATGAGATCAATTTTTCTTGAATTCGAAGTATCAATTCATTAAGAAGACGCATGTCTTTGGACTCAGGATCATTAATTGGTTTCCCATCATATCGTGAAGGTTCGGTTTTAGCCCAGTCTAAAGTTGCATCATCTATGGCCAAAACAATAACTTTCGCTGTTTCTGCATATGAATAGAAGGACATGCATAAAGTAAGAATTAAAAAAGTTAATTTATAGAAAATATTTGAATTCACAGCCCTCTCCTTTAATTGACAATTTGTGTCACCCACAGCAATTAGAGTCAACCCCGTTACAGTAATTTCAGGATGTTATCCTGGTTGCGCCTCTCCAAACAATTAACTGAGCAATTTGAATGCCAAAAATCGCGTGAATAAATTCACCTTTTTTCTCTTCTTGAGATGATTCTTTCCTCTTTTTAGTGGAAATTAATCGTAATACACTGCGCTGTCTTGAGCGTCATCCTGAGCCGAAGGCGAAGGATCTCTTCACATTTTAGCGGGAGATCCTTCGCCTTCGGCTCAGGATGACGACAGCAAGGTTCCACTAAATTCGGGAAAGACCGTCTTGAGATAGGTGGAGAAACCCGCTATAAACCGCCCTGTAATGATTCACGGGTTATTCACAAATAATGTTTGAGTGATTTTGAAGATTTTTTCTCTCAAATTTCTAATTCTAAGCTCAGCTACATTACTTGTATTTTATTTTGGTCTCTTCCCACTTTTGCTTCTTATCTGGAAAAGCCTCTTTGTCGCAGATTCATTTACGCTATCCCGCTACTACACACTCTTGAGCGACCGAGGAAACCTTGAGGCCCTGAAAAACACACTCATTCTGGCCGTGTCAGTTGTCCTGTTTGCCTCGTTAATAGGGATAACCCTTGGCTGGTTGATAGGACGATCAGATCTAAAAGGGGCAAACAAGTGGCGAAGCCTCTTTTCACTCCCCTACATTATTCCACCTTATATAGGAGCGATTGCCTGGATTGAACTTATGAATCCCAAAATGGGATACATTAATCAGATACTAGGCGCCAAGGTTTTTAATATCTATTCCATGATAGGAATAATCTGGGTAGAGGGACTTTTCTTATATTCATTTATTTTCCTCGCAACCGTAACAGCACTTGAACAGCTGGATGCATCATATGAAGAGGCTGCAAGAATGTCCGGTGCCTCTTCATGGCGGGTTTTTTGGGATATTACACTTCCGTTAATAAAACCGAGCATCTTTGCCGGCGCAATTTTAACATTTGTCGCGGCAGCAGCCTCATTTGGTGTGCCGGCGATGATTGGAATGCCAAACAGAATCCACGTTCTCACCACAAAAATTTATTCACTCACCCAAAGCTACGAAGGAGGCATTGAATCCGCGACAACGCTCTCCGTTGTTTTGATGGCAATCGCCCTCCTTTTTCTTCTATTCAGTGATTTCTTACAAAAAAGAAAACGGGTCACCATGGTTGGGGGCAAGAGCTCCAGAATCGCCAAGGTTGAACTGGGTAAATGGAGGATTCCAATATTTATATCTCTAGTATTGTTATCAATCTTAATAATAGTACTCCCATTCTCAACTATCTTATTAACAAGCCTGCAAAAAACATATGGAAATGGATTTGTTTTAGAAAATCTTTCCTTTAGCAGATATTTTCACGTTCTCTTTGGCATGAATAAGGTGAAAACCGCAATCTTTAACTCAATACAACTCGCGGTCTTAACCGCCACCTGCACTGTCATGCTTGGAACCCTGCTTGCCTATATAAAGGTAAGAACAAAGATCTACGGAAGAAATTTGATCGACACATTTGCCTCTCTCCCTTATGCAACCCCAGGAGTTGTTGTCGCGCTAGGACTTATAATTGCATTCTCTGGTGGCTGGGGTCTAAATCTTTATAACACCCTTATAATTCTCTTTGTTGCCTATTCAGTAAAATACCTCTCTTTTGCTTTGCGAACCTCCAATGCCGCGCTTCAACAGATTGATGTAAGTCTGGAAGAGGCCGGATTTATGTCTGGGGCATCGTGGTTGCAGGTTCTCAACACCATTATTATCCCACTTTTAAAGCCTGCTATAGTCGCGGGCTGGTTTTTAATCTTTATGCCGGTGCTCAGCGAACTAACGATGTCCATCCTGCTCTTTGGTCCTAAGACACAGGTAATTGGAACAGTGCTATATAATCTGCAATCATACGACGATCCTCAGGCCGCAGCAGTCCTTGCCATGCTTATTGTTGTTTTGGTTGTGATTGCAAATATCACCGTGAAATGGTTAACAAAGGGAAAATACGGGTTTTAAAGATGAGTGATGTAACATTAGAACATATTAAAAAAGCATACGGTGACAATGTAGTCGTCAATGATTTTACCTTAAAAGTAAAAGAGGGAGAATTTGTCTCCTTTCTTGGTCCATCAGGCTGTGGAAAAACAACGACACTGAGAATGGTTTCCGGGCTCGAGCAGCCGACTTCAGGAAAGATTTTATTAGGCAATGATGTTGTTAATGACGTTTCATTAAGAACATTCATTCCACCAGAAAAGAGATTAATCGGGATGGTATTTCAGTCATACGCAGTCTGGCCACATATGACTGTTTACCAGAACGTTGCGTATCCACTTAAGATAAAAAAAGTAAAAAAGGATGAACTAAAGACAAGGGTCTTAAAAGCAATCTCTCAGGTTCGGCTAAATAATCTTGAAAAACGCTATCCGCATCAGCTATCCGGTGGGCAGCAGCAGCGGGTAGCGCTAGCAAGAGCCCTTGTCATGAAACCCCGAGTACTACTTCTTGATGAGCCCCTCTCAAATCTAGATGCCAAGCTCAGGGAAGAGATGAGGGTCGAAATCAGAGAGCTGCAAAGAGAAATTAAGGTAACCGTTATATACGTTACACACGACCAGATTGAAGCACTAACAATGTCTAATAGAATTGTTGTTATGGATAAAGGTATTATTCAGCAGATCGGTACACCGGAAGAACTACAAAAAAAACCAACAAATGAGTTTGTAAGAAGCTTCCTTGCATCGTCATCATGAGTGCATTGGATGATCTATTTCGTTGTTTATTAACAACGCCTTTGATTCTAGAATTCCCAGCCAATCGAGCCGTGTGACGACTCAGAACATAGGACTATGCTGCAAGTAATTTTTCTAAAATATCTGAGTCCATAGATATGAGCTCTAATAGTCTAGCTGCGGAGCCGGATGGTGTTTTTTGTCCCTGTTCCCATGCTTGTATTGTTGGAAGGCTCACATTTAAAAGAATTGCAAATTGTGACTGACTCATACTGAATACTTCTCTTCGTAGTTTTTGTATTTCCTTTGGTTTCCATATTGGTGCTGGCCCGGGCAGCTCACGCACAGTTTCCTTTAGCGCCAGTTTTCCATTTGAATGAGCCAGCGCCTCCTCTAATCCCCGTACCAAGCCTTTCTCTATGGTTTTTGTTTTCTTAAGCATTTTCATTCTCCTTTTATCGCTTTAACAAGAGTGAAGATTCTTTTTTTGACATCATTAGAAATATTCTCACTTTCATCTTTTCCATATAAATATATGAGATAAATTAATTCTCTTTTTGGAACATCAAGATATAAAATTCTTAACCCTCCACGCTTTCCCTTTTTTCGATTAGGATCAGCGACCCTTAATTTTCTAAGTCCACCTAAGCCTGGGATTACGTCTCCAGCATGTGGATTTTTTAGAATTATGTCTTCGATCATCTCCTGCAGCCCGGTTATATTTTTCTCATCAAGCAGTTTCATGTAACTAAGTGTCTGCACAAAGATTCTAACCATAGCTAATACCCAGTATTACATAATACCCAGTATTAGTCAACAGGCAAAAAATGTAAATGCTCAAAGAGGCGGATTTTGTTGTGAAATTGCCATTTTTTGTTATTTTAATAACGAGGGTCTTGGTAACTATCTAAAATCACTTGTCTTGTGTTTGGCTTATAACTTGCTAGTATTTGTGTTTCTCGAATAAATACCATGTGGCCTTAAGCCTGAAAATGACGGATTAATGGCTAATGATAGAAATTCAGGAAATGCGCCGTTTTTCCTTGCGTTTTTATAGTCGCTCATAAAAGCGAGCTTTTCTAAACTAGTTTTTTATAATCACATTTAAGGATTTTTGCTAATTTTTTAGCAACGTTTAGGCCAATAGTACGGCTCCCTTTTTCCATAGCAGAGATATTAGCCTGAGAAATACCGCTCCTTTTGGCAAGTCGCTGTTGGGTCAACTCTCCTCTTAGCCGGTAAATCTTAAGGCGCACTCCAGAGTGCATTCCTCTTGTAGGTTCAAGTTCTTTCATTAGTAGTTTATGCTCTTCTTCAGAAAGAATTTCTTCGTCTGGACTCAGCTTGGAAACAAAGTTTAGAGCCTTTTCGACAAGCCGAAGTTGTACTTTTGGAAAATCTTTTAGATCCGGATATTGATTCGTTACTACCTTTAATAATGTTTTAGAAGTCATCTGTATACATCCTTCCTATGAGCTACCTTAACTACAATTATCGAAGGGCTAACAACATGAATGATAACTCGATATTTCTTAGCAAGTGTTATTCTATAATGATCTTCGTAACCCTTCAGTGGTCTAGAATCCCATCCAAAGGGAGTTGGACCACCTTGCTCAATATCATCACAGAGCCCTCGATAGATTAGCTGTATATTCTTAGGCAGCCTCCGAAGCTGTTTCTCTACCTTCCTGGTTTCTGCGACTCTCCACTGCACGAAAAAGCTCCAATCCTAATATATCAAAAATGATATATTATGTAAAGGGTATTCTTGCGTAAAACAGGTCTTTTGGCCCAGTTTATGTTACTCAATTTTGTATACCGTCCTCATTGCGATTATCTCTCCCTCAAGGTGACAAACCTCTGCGATTGATTGCACAATCCTTTTTGTTTCTTTTCTTTCAAGATGGACAACAAGATCTAGGGCTGAGGATATCTGTTCCCTGATCGCTCTTAGTGGCAATCCCATTTCAGCCATTAAAATCATCGTCTCAAGCCTCCTGAGACCATCTGTTGGGGTGTTAGCGTGCAGGGTTGTTAGGCTTCCAGGGTGCCCTGTGTTCATTGCCTGAAGCATGTCCAGGCTTTCGGCTCCGCGGCATTCCCCAACGATAATTCTGTCGGGTCTCATCCGAAGTGCGTTTCTAACCAGCTGCCTGATTGTAATTTCTCCTTTGCCTTCAACGTTTGGTGGGCGGGATTCGAGGCGGATTAGATGCGAATGGTTTAGTTTTAATTCTGCGGCATCTTCGATTGTGACTAATCGTTCATTATTGGGAATAAAGGTTGCCAGGGCATTGAGTAGCGTTGTTTTTCCTGTGCCGGTTCCGCCTGTGATGACTATATTTCTTTTCTCTTTGACTGCATTTCGCAAAAATTCAGCTTCGGGTTCTTTAATGCTTCCGAGTGAGATTAGTTGGCTAATGGATGCAACCTCTTTGGAGAATTTGCGGATTGTAAGGCATGGTCCGTTTAATGAAATCGGAGGAATTATTATATTTACCCTTGAGCCATCCGGTAATCTGGAATCAACCATTGGGGAGGCTTCATCGAGTCGTCTTCCGGTGGGGATTAATATTCTGTCGATGCAATTTCTTAAGGAGATTTCGCTTGAGAACTGTCGTGAATGAAGGATTAATTCACCCTCTTTCTCGAAGTATATTTCACCAAAGCCATTTACCATTACCTCTGTTACTGATGGATCTTTAAGTAGTTCATCCAGTGGGCCGTATGTTAGGAGCTCTTCTATTAATAGTGGATATATTTTTTCCGCGTTCTCACCCTCACCACACATTTCGTTGACGATTCTTCTGGCATTTTCCCTAACCCCTGCTTCAAAATCATCTCCAGGTGATTCACTTATTACCCTTTTGTAACATTCAGCGATGAGGGGCCGGAAATTCGGAACAAGATCAAACGTCAGAGTAAACGGCCCAACCTTTACCTCATCTGATGATGTTAATGCTCTGATTGTAATCCTCTCCCCGTTGATTAGTGAACCGTTTGTGCTTTTGAGATCCTCGTATTCTAGCTCGCTGTTATTTATTCTGGCGATTGAGTGTTGTCTTGATACCAAAGGATGGTTTAACGGCAGATCGGAGGTGTTATTCTTTCCAATAACAACCATCCCCTTTTGAAAAAGGTGCGATCTTGAATTATTCGACTGATCTTTGACGCTTACTCTGATGAATGGATCCATAAAGGCCTCTCAACAAATGGTCTGTGGGTCATAACCCTTCCGGCTTCCATAAATCCGTCTGTCTCATTCTGGCTATACGCGGTCAGGATGCCGACAAGGTGTGATTCTCTTTTTCTGAATGTAGAAGAGCTCAGAAGTTTCCCAATAACAGGCAATTGGCCTATAAGTGGAAGTGAGGAGATCTCGTCACCACCTTCGGCGTGAAACAGGCCGGTGAGTAGGACTGGAATTCCACGACTTACGGTTGCAAACGTGGAAAATCTTCTTGTTAGAAAGCTTGGCGCGACTTGTCCCTCGACCCTTCGGTCAACGGAACTTATTTCGGAGCTTATGTTCAATGCTATCCTTCCGTCGGAGATCAGGGTTGGTTGAATTTTCAGGGAGACGCCGTAAGGTTTGTAGGTTACTGAGACTAACCCCTCCCTGGAGACAGCTGAGATTGGAATCTCACCTCCCGCGAGAAACGATGCCTCTTCACCGCTTTGGCAGGTCAGCCTTGGGTTGGCCAATATCTTTGTCCCTGAATTCTGTTTGATTGTGTTTAATACGACATCATTGAGCGGTTTTGCAGATAAAGTGAGTGTTGGCACCTCATTCCTGTATGCAATATTCCCGGTTGCCGCAATACCTGTTGGCGGAGTTATTCCAAGGGAGTCGAGATCGTGTCTATTGATTTCATAAAGCTCAAGGTCGATTACGATTGTTGAACCACCGTTGTTTCCAACAGTAATGAGCGGTGAAGCCAGAGCGGTGTTCTCTTCAAGAAGTTTTGTAATATTTTTTTTCTCATCCTCGGTCTTTACAACCCCTTTAATAACAATCTTTTCAGAACCAGTAACAAATTGAAAATTTGTATAGCCAAGAGAAGCGGCAAGTTCTTTGAGTTGTTCAAGTTTAATCTGTATCAAAAATGGAGAGACTCTTGTTAGATTCACTACGGTTCTATGCTGCTCTGTTAATCTGTTGATTACGTTTAAATCCTCCTCCCTGTAGATTTCACCACTAATGACAATCTTACCGCCTGTAACCTCTCCCTTTACTCCTTCAATGTTTTTTAGAATGGAAGATAGCTCCTCTAACCGGAGTTCGGTTTTGCCGGAAGCCCAGATAGGAGGGGAGAGGCAGAGTGATAATATTAAGTAATAGAGGAACCCCATGATAATCTCCTGTCATTGCTAGTACTCTGTCATCCCCGTGAAAACGGGGATCCAGATCCCGGCTTTCGCCGGGATGACGTAATCGTCATTGCGAGCGCCGTCATTGCGAGCGCCGTCATTGCGAGCGCCGTCATTGCGAGCGCCGTCATTGCGAGCGCCGTCATTGCGAGCGCCGTCATTGCGAGCGAAGCGAAGCAATCTCAGGAGAT
>MGRR01000050.1 GCA_001798265.1 Deltaproteobacteria bacterium RIFCSPHIGHO2_12_FULL_43_9 | reverse complement strand
GAACGGGCTGTGTCCGCATCGGAAATCCACAAAGATTTTTAACGGACTGAAAATCTATCAACCACTCGCCAAGAAATTTCCCCTTGTTTACCAGAATTCCACCATCCAGGTACCTATATATCTGTCTTCTTGTTTTATCTAATATTTCCGTTGCCTCTTTAACCGTGCAGACCCGTGTTTCCGCCTCCCCGGGCCGGCGAACATACAGTTTATTATCTTTCTTGAGTGCCACCCGTAATATGTATTTCATGTCATATATTATGACATGAACTACAATAAATAAAAAGGAAAGGTTTATAGCAGCCTGAGATTGCGGAGCCTGTCCTGAACGCAGTGAAGGATCTCCCTTCGGCTCCTCGCAATGACGGTTTTCGTCATCCCCGCGAAAGCGGGGATCCAGATTCCCGCTGGAGCCTGAACTGCGTGAAAACGGGGTGCGGGAATGACAGCTTTCGCGAGGATGACATGGTTACGGGGATGACTGTATGTAAATTACCATTTACTTTTAATGTGTACGTCGCTGCCTCGCTGGAGTTTGACATAATTTCAGCTGGTTACAAACCTTCTCCACGCAGTGCCTGGCCCTTTCCACCCAACTGGAAAAAAGTCGTGACAAATTTCCAGTTGTATGTAAGAATGTCAGTAATATGAAGAAGAGATCAATTCTAGGCGCACTCACAGAATTCGCTAATGACAAGTTTGTGCTTTTAGCTGGACCCAGGCAGGTTGGTAAAACCACCCTGGCAAAGGAGTGGCTGAACTCCACCGGGGGGGTTTACTTAAATTGGGACATTCCTACGGACCGAAAAGCAATTCTTGATAGAGAATTTATGACATCGCTTAAATCGGGGTCTTTTGTTTTTGATGAATTACATAAATACCTTAGATGGAAGAACTGGTTGAAAGGTTTTTACGACAAATGGAACAAGGAGGTAAGGGTTGTTGTTACAGGGAGTGCAAGATTAGATGTTTTCCAGAGGGGTGGAGACAGCTTGCTTGGTCGTTGCGAGTTGCTTCATCTCTTTCCATTCAGCGTGGGGGAGTTAATTCATTCCGCACCACTTCCCCCACCTAATGACTGGTTGAATCCGGAAAATGAAAAACCTCAAAATAAAAGTCTTTTTGACTCACTGGAGAAATTTAGCGGATTTCCGGAACCAATGCTCAGGCAATCGGAGATGCAACTTACCAGATGGAGTTCAAACAGGAGAGATTTATTAATTCGTGAAGATTTAAGAGACATATCAGATGTCAGATCCACCTCACTCGTCGAGCATTTGTCCCTGTTATTGCCAGGCACTGTTGGAAAAAGTCTATCAATCAACTCTCTTAGAAATGACGTTCAGGTTTCGCACGATACCGTGTCCCACTGGTTAAAAATTCTTGACCGCTTGTACTACTCCTTTAGGATCAGTCCATTTTTTAAAAAAATAACAAGAAGTATTCGCAAGGAACAAAAACTTTATCTTTGGAATTGGGCCGAGTTAGAAGATGAGAGCGCCCGTTTTGAAAATATGGTGGCTTGTCATCTTTTTAAGACGACGCAACTATGGAGAGACCTGGGCCACGGCGAATATAGGCTGATGTATTGGAGAAGCAAAGACAAACAAGAAATTGATTTCATTGTTACATTAAAAAATGACCCCATTGCGCTAATTGAATGCAAATTAAATGAAATGGACTTGACGCCAAACTTTGCCAAATTTGAAAAACAGTTTGGAAAATCCCTTCCCAAAATTCAACTACTAAAAAAGCACGAAGTAGACACAAAATTCAAGACGACAAGAATCGTTTCTGCGAGTAAATACCTAACGGGGCTGCCCTGATTAAACTTAATCTTTCGCTTTTCTCGTGAATGATACAAATTTGTAGACCCATCTGGAGTTATTCTCGATAAACCCGATTGTGCCTTCAGTCGATGTCAAATCCGCGCTTAGTTCCAGGTTAATCAGGGCGTCCGACTCATAGATTGTCGGGTTGGGGGCCTCGTTAATTTCAACAGCCGTGGCGTCCAGGAGCATGCCGTAATTGTCTGGTTGCTGCACTTTGTAGTCATACAATTGAACCCTGTGCCTCTTATTTCTTTTTGGTGAAAACCGGGTCGATCCACAATCTATCATGTAATATTCAACATCCCGGTACATGTCGTCCGGGAATGACAGTTCCATCCTGATTAAATTTGGATCCAGCGCCCGTGAAAATGTTAAAGTAGCCTGTGCCGCGCTGCTCTCCCCGTCTCCGGATGTAATATTCATTATTTCGATTGTTCCGCTGTATGAACTGTTCAATAAAAATGTTTTCAGATCAAAGCTCTCCGTTGTTTTCTCTCCCTCCGCTGAGGAGCTCTGAGAATCGATACTGCATTGATCATTGATGGGTGGATTCTGGCCGTATGTTTCTGCATCCGCGGCACCCGGATCAGGGATTGAAGTATCGTCACTGCTGTTTTGGTCATTTTTGCCTTTTGTCGTCGAGCTATCATTAGATACAATAGCGGAGGATTCAGGGGCGCGCGGCGATGTTGAATCTACTTTGTCATCATTTGTATCTTCATTCTTCCCGGTTTGTGAAACATCGGATGTTGTTTCGGCGTCGGCCGGGGTCTGGGGCCTGTCAGGTTGATTAGTTTGCGGTTCTGTTGTCCCCGGGTTTATGGTGTCCTTCTTTTTCTCACCGCATCCTGATATTAGCAACAAACAAGATACAAAAATTAATGATAAGTACCATTTTTTAATATCCATATTTTCCCCCTTACATAGGTTGTTCCCATGTAATAGCCCATAACCATTATCGATACAATTTTCGTGCCTGTTACACTCGTCCCCCCATATCAAAAATATCAGTGATTACGCATGGATCCGGCATGATTGCGATGGTGGGGGAAGACCCGGTCATTGACCCTTTGTGCCTCTGAATGACAAAAATTGTCAATACACCGCTTCTTTTAGAGCGGGAATTGTAGGGAAATTTCTGCTATTTACAAGTATCAACAAATTATACATAAATCATACCTTGTTCACTGAATTGGACGGTCTAATTTGTTGGATTCATTGGATAAAACCTAATTGGGTTTGGCCCATAAACTGCAAATTAAATCATAAGTAAATTGTGAAATTCCAGTGCGTTTGAGGGGTTAGGCGTTGTTCCAGGCTAAAAACAGCGTCGAATTTTTATTGTGCAAGATTTTGAACGAAAAATGAAACTTTATCTCAAAAAATCTCTTTGCCTGATTATCGCGTACCTGATCGCGATTCCTTCGCCTCAGACCAGCTACGCGGGGCCTGCTGGCGAGGGGATTGCTTCGTCGCCTTCGGCTCCTCGCAATGACGAAATTGTCATTGCGAGCGAAAACGTCATTGCGAGCGAAAAAAGCCTTCAGCCCCCAGGCGAAGCCGTCGGGGGGAAGCAATCACGCGGGGAGATTCCTTCGGTCGCGCAGCCTGTCCTGAGCGAACGCGAAGGGCTCCCTCGGAATGACGGAATAGATTCCCGCTTTCGCGGGAATGACATGGCTCCTCCCAATGACGAATCTGAAGGTGGGGAGGTTGATGTAGAAAAAACCAAGCAAGAAATCTCTGGTCTGGCTGAAAAATTCTACAAAAAGTACGTATTTGAACTTGGTGGCGATCCACAAAGAGATCCTGATACGAAAGAAACAAAGGAGGAGAGCGAAAAAAGAGGGGAGAATTTCCAGGCATTAGTGGATAAATGGCCTGAAGATAAAATCAACTCAACATTCCAAAAGTGGCTCGAAGCAGGTGTTCCAATTGAAACACTAAATGAATATTGGACTCAAGCCGCGAATCAGGTAGCAGAAGCCCAGATGTGGAGCATCAATGAAGAAGCAAAAAGAAGAATTTTTGATGACTGCTATACAAAAACAAAAGAACTTTATGATGGCCTCCCCTTTACAGAAGAAGAACTAACGGCAGCAGGCAGGTGGGCAGAAAGCATTGCCCCAGGCTGGATGGATGGAAAAAATAAACTAGATTGGTCAAGGATTCCAGAAAAATTCAAGGCACCACTGGCATTTGGCTTTATTCTTCATAATCAAGAAAAAGGATATCAGAGTCTAAGAAAAGAAGCTGAAGAAAAAGAGAAAAGAGCTCAGGCGGCAATCCAATGGCTCACTCAAAATGACTGGGTATTTTCGTATGGCTCCTATGATGAATTCATAGGCCAGGCCGATCTTCTTACAAAGAAGGATGATGAAATTGCCAAACTTCGGGATGAAGAAAAAAGAAGAGAGGGTGAGTACCAAAAAGAACTGGAGTTTTTTGAACAACATCATCCGGGGGTAAGCGGGGTTTACGCTGATCTAGGAAGAGCAAGAGAGAGACTGAAGGCAAAAGGTGGGAAAGATAGTGATATTACTTCTGAGATTCAAATGCTTCAGAGAAAACTCGTAGGTATCTCAAAGGAATCAACGCCACTGAGACAAGCACAAGAACGTTTAGATGACATAAGAGAGCAAATTGCGAAAAGACAAGAAGAAAGGCATCAGATATTAGCGCTGGAGAGAGGCTCTCAAGTTCAGGCGGAATACAGACTGGATAACGAATACGACGAGAGTGGAAAACTCCCCCCCTCGACTAAACGATACTTTATAGGGGCAGAGCGATACAACTTGAGAAGTGATATTGCAAGACTTGAGAGACAAATTGCATCAGAACAAGATGGCTCTTCAAACCTACCAGCCCTAAGATCAAATTTGGAAAAGGCTCAAGCTGAGTTCAAGGTTGTTGATCAGGAATACAATGACTTTATCGCAGACCAAAGGGCTGCCAGAAGAAGATTAGACCTTGCTCATGACAACCTTCGAAGGTATGAGGGCTTAAACGCAGCCGTCCAAAATCCAGAAAATATCACGGGTACAAGGGCCGCATTATCGGAACTAGGTCCAGAAGTATTTGAGAAAATGAGACAGGAATATCGGATGCTCTGGAGTCCGGACAAAATGGACCAATGGTCCAAAGACCCAACTGTGCAAAGATTATTTGAAGGAGGGCAGTTAACTGAGATTCAACAGGGCGTTGAAAAGGAAGAGGGATACCAAAAGGCAAAACAGGTCTTTCAGGATAACCCCTGGGCACTAAAATACAATTCTTTAGAAGATCTACAAGGGACATTGGAGCCGAGCGAAAAAGATGACAACCATTACGATCTTGTAAGATCTGACGACACACATTCATATTTCGATGGTTTTTCAAAGGGAGAGAGAAAAGGGCAAATAAAAGAGGCATTAAAACTAATTGATAAAGATCAATTCAAGAGAATGCTTCGTGATCACCTGGCTTCTACCATCTCTTCCCTTTCAAAAAACATTGCGAGGTTAAACAACGAAGCACAAGAAGATACAAAAAATCACAGGAAACAAAAAAGAACACAGGATGAAATAGACACATTAAGAAAACAATTAAGCGATGCGTGGGATAGGCTGGCAGAGGTTAATAGTGATTATCCGAACAAAAAGGAATTCGAGAAATATTTAAGAAATCTCGCGGAGGAACAAAGAAAAGCCCTACGTACACCCCCTGAAGGAGAAAACAAACACCTAGACTGGTATATGCCACAACCAAGTTCAGCCGAGACTGCAAGAGAAGGCGCAAGAGCATTAATCGAATCAACCATCAACGCTGGCGTTGGAATCCTGGGAAATTTTGCTTCCGGAGTTGGCTACTGCGGAGACAAGATACTTGAACCCGTTAAGTGGGCAAACAGAAAACTACATTTCACGGAAAGCCCGGCATGTTTGCGGGATAACTTTTTTTCCAACGAAGCACTCGATATCGCTGGACAAATAATCTATCAAAACCAACAGTTCAACATGGACACATTCGGGTCATCTGTTAATGACTTCGAATCTGATGGAATCCTTACAAACTACGTAAGTAATATTCCGGTAATATACGTTTTCTCTGCCGCCGGCGCGCTATTTGGACTAGGCATAGAAGGTTATGAATATGCGGAAACAAAACTGGGAGACTATAAAGACATCCACGCGTACCGAAAGACAAGAGAGGGTGATATTGACCTAAGGTCCAGATACTATACCGCGCACGCAATAGAGCTTGGTATTTCCCTACTTGCAACAGGTGGAGCTGGCCCGGCAGCAGTAAGAATCGCAAGAGCGGCAAATGCCCTAAAAGTCGCAAGTGGACTTACCGCAATTACAGTTGCGGGACAACAAATCTATATCTGGGGGCAGAAAGATGGTGAAGTCTTCTCAAAAGAATTCCTGGAATTCCTTGCAAGCAACAAAGAACAAATTATGAGTGAGATGTTCATGGCAACAAAAGACAGCATGAGATTCATGGCCGGTCTTGGATTCTTAAGATCAGGCATACAAATTTCAAGGTTTAACCTTGGTGCAAGAGGAATAATTGCGGAAGCTAAGGCCACCCAAACCGCGGCCAAAGAACTTTCTCAAGCACAAAAAATAGAAAAAGCACCAAAAGCCCTCGTAGATACCCTTAAGGAAACTAAAAAAGCTGCCCAAGCCATGGGAACAAGAGCAACCATGATAGCTGACGCAGTAGAAGCATCAGGAGACGCGCCTGAGCACGCGCGAAAAATGGAAGCAATATACGCGGAATTTAAAAAGACCAGCAAAAAACTAAAAGAAAAAAGAGAGAAAGAGAAAAAAGAGCAAAAAAAAGAAGAAATCAAGGGCGATGAAATAATAACAAAAGACCAAACCGCGCTCTCCTCCCTGGCACAATCAATAAAAGACCAAGTAGACAGCGTAAACTGGACTATGGTCATAGGAGAGGCAATTCTTCTTGGTGCGACAATTTACGACTCTGCGGATGATCAGATCAGGGCTGCTCTTAACAGAAAAGGAATTCACGCCGATAATTCTCCACCTCAGCTAACAAAACAAGACATTGAAGTAATTCAAAATGCAGCAAGGATTGAAGATTACGACTCGCCCCAATTCAAACAATCCATGCAACACCTAACGGACTTTGCAAGCTACGTTGAAGAGCTAGAAAACAGAGGCATCAGAAGAACCGCACTACTTGACGCACTATTTGTTCGTCATCCTGAGCTAACACGTCATCCTGAGCGAAGCGAAGGATCTCAACCGTCATCCCCAGTGAGCGAAGCGACACCTCGTCATCCCCAGGCCGAAGGCCGTGGGGATCTCCCCGCAGAGATGCCCACGGCT
>MGRR01000049.1:6267-13270 GCA_001798265.1 Deltaproteobacteria bacterium RIFCSPHIGHO2_12_FULL_43_9 | reverse complement strand
TGCAACATTTACATATGAATATGGACAAATTTTATCTTTATTGACCGGAATTCTATTTTTCCTTGTTTTAAAGAAAAAAGGATTGCTAAAAGGGGCTCTCGTAGCCCTTACCTTCATCGCAATTCCATTAATTTATCAGTATATAAACGTTATCGACCTGAAGATGCATCAAATATCATTTAGAACTGATATTACACCGGGATCGGTATTTCGCCAGGCAATTGATTTTGCCACATTAGAACACTCTCTCAGGCTTTTTGGATATTTTGTTGTCCACCCATTTTTCCCATCCCTCGCAATACTGAAATTTACCAGCCGTGTAGTCATCGGTGAATTGCGCGGTGATGAGGTTGATATATTTATTGTCGCATCTATCCTAGTTTTTGCAGCATGGGGTATAATTACATTTCTTGGCACCAGAGCGCTGGCAAGGGGGACAAACAAATCCTTAAAGTACTTTTCACTTTTTATCCTGTTTGTATTTCTGGGATACTTTGGGCTTATTGTCTTCGGAAGATTAAACATGCGTCCAGGGTTTGGGGTAATTACTACAAGTACCTATTATGTCTATTATCCTCTCTGTTATTTAATGATTCTAACTCTCATTTTGTTAGGCCATGCAATTGCCAGCGATTCTTTCATGAAATTTAAATTCGCCAGATTAATGCGTGGCACTTTAACATTTGGCCTTCCGGTCATTATTGCCCTTAGTTTAATAAATATAAGCAAAATCAATACATCCTTCGTAAAAGCGGATTCAACATTTAGAAATATCGTCGCCAAAATCGAAAGATTTGTCGACGAACATCCAAACACAAAATTATCATTCGATTTAGAACACGGCGAAGGAATCATGCAGGGACATGGCATTCCGATCTCAACCGTTCTTTTCAGAAAATACGAAGATAACTTTAAGCCGGATTATGTCGTCATGGTAACACAAACATCCGACGTTAACTTCATCCCTGCGGCTTTTTATAGAAAATATTACAATTTAGCCGACGACAAAGCCATAGTACCAACCCTTATAAAGACAGGCACCCTTTATCACATCTACAAACATGAATGGGCCTATGTTGCCGTGCAACAAAATGATGGTCCATTTTTGCCTACACGTGGGCATTATTCATATATGCCATACAGCCCAAGCCTCGAGGAGCTGGAACAGAAGATGATACCGGCAATGATTGAAAAACGTAGAAAGGATATTATTGACGGGATATATCTTTCAAACTTTTCTGTTGTAATCGATCCGATAGAGAAAAATTATCGGGGCTTCACAATCGTAAGATCTTTGGACCTTTTTTACGCAACACCGAAAATCGAGGGTAAATTTGAAATTGAACGCCTGAAAAGCAGGGATTACTCCGTAATATATGAATCAGCCTCATTAGAAGAGGTGAAATCCTTCATAGATTTTCACGTCTTAAATGCAACCCTAAAAAAGAAATGAAAAAATTCGACTTTATAATAATCGGTGGTGGTATCATCGGGCTCTTTATCGCCCGGGAACTTAAAAACAGATTCCCTTCGCAAAAAATTGCGATACTTGAAAAGGAAAAGGATGTTTCACTTCATGCCAGCGGAAGAAACAGCGGGGTTCTGCACGCCGGTTTTTATTACACCGCAGACAGCTTCAAGGCGCAATTCACGAGGGACGGAAACATGTTTTTCCGCAATTTCTGTAAAGAGAACAAACTCTCCATCAATCATTGTGGAAAACTTGTGATAGCAACGAATGAGAGTGAGGTCGCCGGCTTGTATGAACTCAAAAAAAGGGGTGACAATAATGGAATCGATTTGGCCTGGGTTGATGAAGGTGAAATAAATGAAATTGATCCGAACGCAAAGTCATATGGCAAGGGACTATATTCGAAAAATACCGCCACTATAGATCCGACCCAGATATCCCAATTTTTAAAAAGAGAACTGCGGGCAAAAGGTGTTGACTTTTATCTCGATACACAATTTAGAAATTATAAGAATGGCCTGATAGAGACAAACAAGGGAAATTTCTCTGCGGGGTACATCATAAACTCTTCCGGCCTTTACGCGGACAAGATTGCCAGGAAATTTGGACTTAGCCAAAATTACGTCTTAATCCCGTTTAAGGTAATTTATCTAAAACACACCGGAAAGGAGAAACCTGTAAAAACGAACATCTATCCTGTCCCAAATCTCGCCAACCCCTTCCTTGGTGTTCACTTTACCGTAACAGTGGATGGAACAGTAAAAATAGGCCCCACGGCAATCCCCGCGTTCTGGAGGGAGAATTATAAAGGCCTTTCAAGATTTAAGATAAGTGAGTTCTTTGAAACCATAGGTTATGAATCAAAACTTTTTTGTGCCAACTCATTCGGCTTCAGAAGGCTGGCCCTGGAGGAGATCAAGAAATATAAACGGTCACATTTAATCAATCTAGCTTCGAAAATGGTAAAAGCATTAGATCCAAAGGGCTTTGCTGAATGGTCCAGGCCGGGGATCAGGGCACAGCTTCTTGACATAAGAACCCTTAAATTAGTGCAGGATTTTGTATTTGAAAGCGATGATAAATCCTTTCATCTCTTAAACGCCGTCTCTCCGGCATTTACCTGCGCAGAGCCAATTTCCAGGTTTGTTGTTGAAAAGATAGGGGGACAGACGTCTTTGTGAACTGCAAAGCTAGTAGATCAAATCATAAGTTTTGCACTCTAGCGTCATTGCGAGCGAAGCGAAGCAATCTCTCCGGGTAGATTGCTTCGTCGGACCTTCGGCCCTCCTCGCAATGACGGATGTGGTCGATCACAATGACGCTACTTTAATATTTCATATAATGTAGTTCTTGATATATTGAGCAACTTTGCGGTCTTTGCCTTATTTCCCCTGGTTTTTCTTAGTGTCGATTTAACCAATTCTTTTTCAATCCTGGCAACTGCCTGATCCATGGTTTTTCCCTCCATCTCCGAAATCATGATCATTTCCGGTAAATTAGATGGATGCTTAATTTTGTCTGGAAGATGCTCGGAATCAATGATCTTATCTGCAAGGAAAGTGCTTTTTCTGAGCTCTTCCTCAAGCTCTGCGACGTTCATGGGCCATGGATATCTGCTTAAAGTCTTTAGCGCGTTATCCGAAATCTCTTTGATACCCCCTCCCTGCTCTTCTGAAATCTTTCTGAGAAAAAATCTGCATAGCGGCACGATATCTTCGATTCTCTCTTTCAGCGGAGCAACAAAGAGAGAATTTGATTTTAGAATATTTAATAAGTCCGGATAAATAGACCCTCCCTTATCAGACTCCACATTATGCGTGGTAGAGGCAATAACCCTGATGTTAAATGAAATATTATCGCGGGAACCAATCGGCTTGAATGTTTTTGAATTAATGGCTGTCGCAATTATTTTTTGTGTTGAAAAATCGAGCTGGTCAATATTCCTCAGGAAAAGTGTTCCATTTAAAGCGGCTTCAAACAACCCATAATCGATTCTCCCTTTGCCTCTTCGCCCAAGAAACTCACTTTTCGCAACCAGGGGGGAAATTGTTGAGCAATCTATAACCTTAAATGGAAATTCGAATCTTGAACCCTGATAATGAATTGTCTTCGCGATTAATTCCTTCCCGGTTCCATCTTCCCCACAAATAAGAACCGGAAAATCATTTTTAACGAGATTTTGGGCCTGAGTTATTACTTTACGCATTTCATTGGAGGAAACAACTATATTTCCAAACTGATAGCGTTTTTTCAATTCCAGGTGGGCTAAACTGAGTTCGTTTTTCATATCGTTAATCTGATCAGCGAATTCTTCCCTGATGCCTCTTAACTCCACAATCACGTTTTTTAATTTTTGTTTCAATTCATTATTTTGTGAATTCAGTTCATGTAGTTTAAGTAATGGGGATATAATAGATGAATAATTTTCCAATATATCTAAATCATCTTTATTAAAATTATAATTTTGGGCCTTTGAATCGAGGTAAATTAACCCTACGCACTCTTCCCCCTCCAAAAGCGGTACTGCTAAAATTGATAAATTTGATGAATCTACTATCAGGTTCGTCAGGATTGACTGTTTATTCCCCCTCATCTGTTTAAACAGACTTAATTGCCCTTCTTTAATCTTATTTTTTAGATTCTCACTCTGAAAAAGGACCGCATAATCACCATTCAGGAAGTTTACAATCATCCCTCTTTCAAACCTAATGAAACCTGACAGCGCTTTAATGATCTCCTCAGCCAGATTGGAAACCTTTGGGCTGGAATATATCCTTACAAAACTGGTCAGGGAATTTAGAGAAATTGGTTTTAAAGGCATTTGTCCCTCCACCTGGATTATCGGAGGGATAAAGAACTTAATTTAAATTTTGTTCAGAAAGTGGACAGAAATGAATATAACTAAATGAAATTAACTAGTTAACCCTATCTATATTGGCACCAACGTTTTTGAGCTTTTCCTCAATCTTCTCGTAGCCCCGATCTAAATGATAAATTCTATTTACCTCAGTAACCCCATTCGCAATCAAACCCGCGATGATGAGGCTTGCACTGGCTCTCAGGTCTGTTGCCATTACCGGGGCTCCGGTAAGCCCGCCATTCCCATGAATCAGCGCTGTATTCCCCCTTAACTCAATATTAGCCCCCATTCGTTGAAGCTCCTGCACATGCATGAATCTGTTTTCAAAGATGTTTTCAACTATGGTTGATGTCCCTTTGGCCTTTGTAAGTAGAGCCATCATTTGCGCTTGACAGTCGGTTGGAAAATCCGGAAATGGTCCGGTTGATATATTAACAGGTTTAAGTGGCTCATAGGCCCGAACCCTTAATCCATCCCCTTTGATCTTTTCAATCTTTACGCCACACTCCTCCAATTTTGTAATCAGCGCCGTAAGATGTTCATATACCGCATTCTTGATTATTAAATCCCCACCGGTGGCAGCCGCTGCGATCATAAATGTTCCTGCTTCGATTCTATCCGGCATTACCTTGTATTTTGTCGGTTTTAGTTTATCTCCTCCCTGAATTGTTATTTTGCTTGTACCGGCGCCACTTATTTTTGCTCCCATCTGATTTAAAAAATTCTGAAGCTCGATAATCTCTGGTTCCTTTGCTGCATTCTCTATTATCGTCGTCCCCTCTGCCTTGGTCGCAAGCATCATGATATTTTCAGTGCCGGTAACCGTTGGCAGGGAAAAATGGACTGTGTCACCCTTAAGTGAATCAACCGCGGCCTCCACATATCCATTTTCCAGTGAAATTTTAACACCCAGTTTTTTCATCCCCTCTAAATGAAGATTAATTGGACGGGCTCCAATAGCACACCCTCCCGGCAGAGATACCCTTGCTTTACCACACCGTGCCAGAAGTGGGCCTAGCGCAAGAACCGAAGCCCTCATTGTCCTGACTAGATCATATGGGGCCTCATGGCTCTTTAAGTCATCCGTAGATATGTTAACCGAGTGATCTGTATAATCTACCTCGGCACCAAGCTGCTTTAATAAATCCACCGTTGTTTGAATGTCCCGAAGTCTTGGAATATTTGTAATCTCAAATTTTCCGGGTGTCAGAAGTGTGGCAAAAAAAAGTGGAAGTGCTGCGTTTTTCGCGCCGCTGACGTTAATCTCGCCAACTAATCTTACCCCACCTTTTATTAAGAGTCTTTGCAAATCAAACTCC
This sequence comes from Deltaproteobacteria bacterium RIFCSPHIGHO2_12_FULL_43_9, assembly GCA_001798265.1. Lineage (GTDB taxonomy): Bacteria > Bdellovibrionota > O2-12-FULL-43-9 > O2-12-FULL-43-9 > O2-12-FULL-43-9 > O2-12-FULL-43-9. Next base: position 7,620 of record MGRR01000049.1, on the reverse strand, counting down.
AGAAGCAATAAGGAATCTATCTCGTTTATTAAAGTCTTGTTTGATAGAGACATTTTTAAACTTTTTTTCTTTAAAATGCTTAATAATTCTATCTCCCTGGTCTTCTCCGATTTCAGATATGAACCAGCCATTCGGAGCAAGCCAATCAGTAATCAAATCGGCAAGATTAAAGAGGAATTCAACCCCGCTCCCCCCTCCATCCAAGGCAACAAATGGATCCCCATTCGATACCTCAGGGGGGAGATTCCGAATCTCATCAGTTGGTATATACGGTGGATTCGATATTATTAAGTCATATCTGCTAGTTGGTGTGAACGTGAAAATATCAGCAAGTATTAAGTTGATCCTCTCTCTCAATTGTAAATAAGTTTTAAGATTCCTTTCGGCGAAGATAAACGCATCAGGTGAGAGCTCTACAGCATCAAAATAGGTGTCTGAAGTCTCGGACGTAATAGCCAATGGTATTGCTCCTGTTCCGGTGCCGATGTCGAGGCAATGGATCCCTGCTTTCGCAGGGATGACAGCAGGGGTGACAGCAGGGATGGCGGAAGGGATGACGTCTAATGCAATGGAAACCAATTGTTCTGTCTCCGGTCGTGGAATAAAAACACCGGGACCAACAAATAATTCCAGATTTCTGAAGGCTTGGGTTCCAGTCAGATGTTGGATTGGGGTGTGTTGACATCTTAGTTGAATTAACTTTTTAAAATCGGCAATTGCATCTTTCGTAATTTCTCTATCGAAATCAAAATATAGCAACGTCCTGTCTGTTTTTAAAATTTTTGATAACAAAAGCTCTGAGTTAAGACGCGGGTTTTCAATTTTATAATGAGAAAGCTCTGCCTCACCTTCGTTAATTAAATGCAAAATCACTTTTCAGCCTTAAGCTGCTCTGCCTGATAATACGCGGTCAGGTTGGGAATAATAAGGTCAAGAGCCCCTTCCATGATCTGATCCAATTTCATCACTGTAAGAGTTATTCGGTGATCTGAAACCCTGTTTTGTGGATAGTTATAGGTTCTAATCCTCTCACTCCGGTCACCAGTTCCAACCATACCTCTCCTTGTTGCTGATATCTCTGCCTCCTGCGCTTTTTGCGCCTTCTCTAAAAGTCTGGCCCTTAAGATCTTCATGGCCTTTGCTTTATTCTTATGTTGTGATTTCTCATCCTGACATGTAGCAACCAATCCCGTTGGAATATGGGTTATCCTGACAGCCGAATCAGTTGTATTCACACTCTGTCCACCTGGACCAGAAGAGCGATAGACATCTATCCTCAAATCTGCTGGGTTAATCTCAACATCCACCTCTTCAGCCTCAGGAAGAACTGCTACAGTAACAGTTGATGTATGA
>MGRR01000049.1:0-6223 GCA_001798265.1 Deltaproteobacteria bacterium RIFCSPHIGHO2_12_FULL_43_9 | reverse complement strand
CTCTCTGCATATTTTTGATACATTCGGAATAAATCGGTAACAAAAATGCCCGCCTCATCCCCTCCGGCACCCGGCCTTATCTCTAATATTACGTTTTTCTCATCACGCGGATCTTTTGGAAGAAGAAGTAACCTTAATTTTTGATCCAGCTCATGCAATCTTGGTTCAAGAATATCAATCTCAGATTTCGCCAGGCTCCTTAGTTCATCATCCTTCTCGGCAAGCATTGCCCGGTTTTCATCAAGCTGTTTTTTCACGCTTTTATATTCACGATAGACACTTACAAGATCCTCCAAAGAGGAGCGCTCTTTCATGAGAGCCTGGAATTTTTTCTGATCGGATATGATCCGCGGATCGCTCAGTAGGCGAGAAATTTCCTCAAATCTGGATTCAACCCCGGCAAGCTTTTGATACATTATCCCTTTATTTCTTTTTACCGTATTTTCTCATAAACCTATCGATCCTACCTTCGGTGTCAATAAGCTTCTGGGTACCCGTGTAAAATGGGTGGCAGTTTGAACAAACCTCCACATGGATATTCTCTTTTGTAGATCTGGTATTGATTACATTTCCACAAGCACAAGTAATCGTAGTCTCTTTGTAATTAGGGTGAATACCTGACTTCATCTGAAACCTCTCAAAAACCGGGGAAACAATGTTAACTAGTCATCGACTCAATAAAATTGGCATTTGTTTTAGTACTTTTTAGCTTATCAAGCAAGAACTCCATTGCATCTACCTGGTTCATAGGTGAGAGAACCTTTCTTAAAATCCAGATGCGATTAAGCACATCTTTGTGCAGCAGTAGATCCTCTTTTCTCGTCCCTGATTTATTAATATCAATTGCCGGGAATATACGCTTCTCTGCCAGCTTTCTATCAAGGTAGACCTCTGAGTTACCTGTACCCTTGAATTCTTCAAAGATTACCTCATCCATACGGCTGCCGGTCTCAATAAGGGCAGTGGCAATAATGGTTAAACTCCCCCCTTCTTCAATATTCCTCGCGGCACCAAAGAATCTCTTTGGTTTATGAAGGGCATTGGAATCGACACCACCGGAGAGGATCTTGCCACTTGGCGGCACAACGGTGTTATAGGCGCGTGCCAGCCTGGTAATGCTGTCCAGCAGAATGACAACATCCTTTTTATGCTCAACAAGCCTCTTGGCCTTCTCAATAACCATCTCGGCAACCTGGACGTGTCTTGAGGCCGGCTCATCAAATGTTGAACTGACAACCTCACCCTTGACGTTTCGAACCATATCCGTGACCTCTTCAGGTCGCTCGTCAATAAGCAAAACAATAAGTTTAATCTCAGCGTGATTTTTTGTTATTGCGTTCGCGATATCCTGAAGAATAATGGTTTTTCCGGCCCTTGGAGGAGCCACAATTAAAGCCCTCTGCCCCTTTCCCAAAGGACAGAGCATGTTTATAACCCTTGTAGAGTAGTTTTCGGATGTAAATTCGCAATTTATCTGCTGCTCGGGGTAGAGCGGGGTTAAATTATCGAAAAGAATCTTATCTCTGGCGATATCCGGATCCTCAAAATTAACCTGTTCAACCTTTAGAAGCGCAAAATATCTCTCGGAATCTTTTGGAGGACGAATCTGACCACTGATTGTATCCCCGGTTCTTAAACTAAATCTTCTGATCTGGCTTGGTGAAACGTAGATATCATCTGGTCCCGGGAGATAGTTATAATCTGGGGATCTTAAAAATCCGAATCCATCAGGGAGAATCTCAAGCACCCCTTCCCCGAAAATCATCCCCTCTTTTTCGGTATGCGCCTGCAGAAGGGCAAAGATTAACTCCTGCCTCCTTAGCCCCGCTGCGTTTTCAATGTTTAATTTTTTTGCGAGATTATTTAACTCAGCGATGTTCTTCTGTTTCAGTTCCTTTAAATTCATTTTTTGGTTACCTCAAGCACTACCACACATGGAAATTTGATAATTTTATATTAGATGAGCCAAATCGTGTGGGGATTTCGTACAACTGTCGGGATATATACCCTCAAGACAAAGCCGATTATGAAAATATGAGTGGCTTTTGTCAAGCTGCCAATTCCCGGTAGGCCGTTTAATGCCTACCGGGGGACTCTCAAAGAGTGTGATTTAAGTCTTCTTAATCACGCAGGTTGCCTGAGGCCCTTTTGGACCTTCAGTCATTTCGAACTCAACCTCTTGCCCTTCAGTTAGGGTCTTAAAACCCTCTCCTTGAATAGCGCTGTAGTGCACAAACACGTCAGCCCCACCATTCTGAGCAATAAACCCATACCCCTTATTATCGTTAAACCATTTAACTGTACCTACCGGCATTGCAAGACCTCCTTGTAAACTAACACAACATTGAATAACCCGACGCTTATTCGCGCAGAGTCGGCAGACTGTACCAAATCCACCCTTATACAAGAGCATTAAACATCGAAGCCCGGGCTGTCAATAAAATTAATGGGTTAATAAACAAAGGGTATGAGTCGCTTCGACCTTTTTTGGTATTCTGTGTAAAAATTTCCAAAAAAATTCTCCAGAACCCTCTCTTCAATTCTAATTCTATACAGCTGGCCAATCCCCCATATCATATACACAATCAGCCCCCAGCTGCTGGAAAAGAAAAGTACAAAACCCAAGAGAAACAGAAACATCCCTAAATAACCCGGGTGACGAATATGTTTATAAAGCCCCCTTGTAACAATTGTGTGTCCCTCTCTGATGGAAACAACCATCGTATATCTTTTTCCCAAAGTAACCATGGATAGAGCCCTGAGAATTAATCCGGATAAGGCCATCAGAAGGCCGAAAAACCTCATTGTACTTAAAAGAGTGAGCGTCGGGCCGAGCCAAAAATACTGAGCAGCTGTAATAAATATCGTACCTGGCTGCAGAATAACCAATATCTGCAGACTTAGCCTCTCTTTTATTTCATTCGACCTGGGGGTAGATGGAAGATAGAACTCATTAAACAACCAAACGGTCAGTAGAAGGATAGCCAGATAATCGAGTTTAGAGAGTGGATATGTATTAACTCTCATTATTAGTGGCGCTGTAAGGGCAGCCATGGAAAGGAGGGTAAGCAATACACTTTTAAGCAGGCCACCCCACATTGATCTTTTTCTCTATTGTGTACTGCAAACCATCTATATCCAGACTAAATTCTGTTGCATCCCGGGTCAACAATTAAGATTTAAAATGAATAGAGTAATAATTACATAAACCTTTAATATGACACTGCGGACAGAGTGGCCTTGGGGCCTTACAGGTTTTTCTTCCATGTAAAATCAAAAGATTTGTTGCCAATGCCCATTTAGCTTTCGGAATAACCCTGCAGAGATCGTCTTCAATTTTTACTACATCAGTAAAATTAGTAAACCCTATCCTCTTTGAAACCCTCTTAACATGCGTATCTACCGCCAACGCAGGAACACCAAAAATATTCCCCAAAACAACACTTGCTGTCTTTCTCCCCACCCCAGGCAATGACTCCAGATCATCCCGATTACCTGGAACCCTCCCTCCAAACCTCTCAACCAACCCCTTTGAACAACCAATAATGCTCCTTGTCTTACTCCTAAAAAACCCCAAAGGACGAATCACCCCTTCAACATCTCCAACCTTAGCCAAGGCAAGAGACCCAGCATCGGGCCACTTTTTAAATAACAATGGCGTAGTCGCATTAACCCTTTTATCAGTACATTGAGCAGACAAAATGACCGCAATCAAAAATTGAAACGTACTCTTAGCCTTCAGTGCAGGTTTAGCATCGTGGAATTCTTTATTCAGGATATTTAAAATTTTATTAGCTTTTGCTTTTGTCATTTTTAGTGAAAGACTTTTATGCCGCCTTTTTAAAATCAATCACAAGTTGAAACCCTAAAGCATCAAGAAGAGTAGTAAGGCTCGATAGTTGTGGATTACCATTTGATGAGAGCATCCTATACAGGTTCTCCCTATTCAAATGCGTTTCCCGAGCTACTTTACTCATACCCTTCGCCTCGGCCACATTACGTAATGCCATTAAAAAAAGATCTAGTTCATTCTCGTCAAGTGCAGAATTCAGGTATGCAACCGCCTCCTCAGGGTCTCTTAACCCCTTGATAAGCTCTTCCTGATAACTTTTACTTTTTTTTTGTCGTGTCATTTTTGTACCTCCTTATAATCTGCCCAGTATTTAATAGCCTTTTTTATATCATCTGATTGCGTGTTTTTATCTCCTCCGGAAAGAAGTAGAATAATTTCGTTTCCTACCTGTCCAAAATAAACACGATATCCAGGACCAAATTTAATTCTAAGTTCGAAAACTCCACCACCTACATGTTTGCAATCGCCAAAATTTCCTAAACTCAATCGATCCAAACGAATTCGAATCTTGGCTCTCGCGCTTATATCTTTCAGCGAACTCAACCATTCAATGAATGGTATTTTTCCATTGGGAGCTATATAAACCTTGATATCCCTAGGTTGAACTTCCATTCTTTACGTATTGTAGCTTATAAGCTACGGCTTGTCTACACAACGTATTATATTGATATTCTTGACTAATTTTACTTATACTCATAACTTGGCGCGTATAAATGAATAGGTTTACATTATTATTTGTTTTTGTGGTTTTATTGGAGGGATGTGGGGTCAAGGGACCACCTTTGCCTCCTATGAAGGGGCAGGATCAGGAGATCTTTCTGCAAAAAGAGAGGGTTGGGGATGTTGATAAAAAATCACCGGAGAAGGATAAAAAGAAGAAGAAAAAAATAAATGCACCATTTCAATTTTAAAAGTGAGGAGCTTTACTGTGAAGAGGTTCCGTTAAAGAAGATTGCCTCGGAGGTTGGAACACCCTTTTATTGCTACAGTCAGGCAACACTTACCCGTCATGTTCAGCAGTTTTCTGAGCCATTTAAGGATGTCGATGCTCTACTCTGTTACGCCGTAAAGGCAAATAGCAATATTGCTGTATTGAGGCTTCTCCTCTCATTGGGGTGTGGAGCAGACATTGTTTCAGGTGGAGAACTCTTTCGGGTTCTAAAAGCCGGTGGGGAGAGGAAGAAGATTGTTTTCTCGGGCGTTGGAAAAAGGGAGGATGAGATTGAGTTCGCCCTCAAAGAGAAGATTCTTAGCTTGAATGTAGAATCGGCACAGGAGCTTGAGCTTGTCTCAAATATCGCCAAAAAGTTAAAAACAAAAGCCCCCATCTCAATAAGGGTTAATCCAGATATAGATCCAAAAACGCATCCATACATCTCAACCGGTCTTTTGCAAAATAAATTCGGAATTCCACTTAAAGAAGCAATTGGTCTATTCCACAAGGCCTCAAAAGATCCAAATCTGGATTTAGTTGGAATAGACTGCCACATAGGTTCACAGGTTACCGAGCTTGCCCCATTTTTAGATGCGTTAAGGAGTATTAAAAATACGATTAAACAGCTTAAAAGTGAGGGCATTAAAATAGATCATCTCGATATCGGGGGTGGACTTGGAATTACATATTCGGATGAGAATCCGCCTCATCCCAGGGATTATGCGAAGGCGGTGCTGGATGAACTTGCAGGGCTTGATCTTATGTTAATTATGGAGCCTGGCAGGGTTATTGTTGGCAACGCAGGCATCTTAGTCACAAAGGTTCTTTTTACTAAACATACCTCTCAAAAAGAGTTTGTAATTGTTGATGCAGCCATGAATGACTTGATAAGGCCCGGTCTCTATAATGCCTATCAGGAGATAATCCCCGTTAAAGAATCCTCCAGTGAGTCAACAAAGGTCGTCGATGTGGTTGGTCCGGTCTGTGAAACAGGGGATTTTCTGGCAAGGGAAAGAAAGATGCCAACTGTTTCACCGGGGGATCTACTTGCGGTTATGAGCGCTGGGGCATATGGATTTTCTATGTCATCAAACTACAACTCCCGTCCAAGGGTTGCGGAAATTTTGGTAAATGGAGATAAATTCGCGGTTATAAGGAAAAGAGAAGCTCTTGAAGATTTAATTCTGGGTGAAACAATGGCACACTGGCTTGGTGGAAAGGATTAAAATGTTTGAGGGAATTCTTACAGCAATAGTAACACCTTTTAAAAATAATCTTATAGACCAGAAAGCATATGAAAAGCTCGTTGAAGAGCAGATTAAGGCCGGCATACATGGCATTGTGCCGTGTGGAACAACGGGGGAATCCCCCACACTAAGCAAAGATGAGAAGAAAACATTAATTTCTCTTACAATAAAAATTGTAAACGGAAGGGT
>MGRR01000048.1:769-7800 GCA_001798265.1 Deltaproteobacteria bacterium RIFCSPHIGHO2_12_FULL_43_9 | reverse complement strand
TTCGCTCGCAATGACGAAGAGATCCTTCGCTTCGCTCAGGATGACGAGAGTGCTCGCAATGGCGAGAATGACATGGTTACTGATGGGCGCCGGCGCCTCCACCTTTTTGCGGGGCTGATTCTTCCTTTTCGATTGAGAGTTCCTTTATATTGCCGGGTAAATTGCCTCTTGCGACATGTGGCGGGGATTGATCGCTTACAATCTCCCACTGGTTCTTCTTTTTGTTTAATTGGAAGAGCAACTCCAATTCTTCAATGTGCGGTTCTCTTAGTAGATATTCGCTTTTTATAACCCTCCCCGCGAGTTCAAATTGTGCTTCAACTACTGCTCTGTCCTCTTTTATTTTTTCTGATTTAATGCCCCATTTCTCGACAACCACGTATAGGTCCCATGGAAGTGCCCTCTCCCAGTTTGTGAGTTTTAAAATCTGCGCATTATTGTTGGTTATTCTGTCTCCCGATAAATCGAGCGCGAAGAAGAGTTTCGCGACCTCTTTTGGTGATTTTCCCCTTGCGAGGGCTGAAATATCCTTAGCCTTTGGTTTTAAAGGTATGTCGGAGGATAAAACCGGTTTTGGTTGCAGCTCTTTTGGCTGTGTCGGCTCAATTGTTTTTTGATCCACGGTTTGCGCAGATGAATAGGCTGATAATGAAAGGATATAAAACAATAAGACGGCTGTTTGACTTAATCTAGTCCGCATCGCGTTTATATCCACAATCTTTATTTGGGCAGATGATCTTTTTTCCATCTGTTTTTGAGAATTTTTCTGTTAAGAAAGGATGCTTGCATTGCGGGCAGGGTTCGTCAATCGGTCTGTCCCATAACGCGAAATCGCATTTTGGATATCTGTCGCAGCTGTAAAATATCTTACCTCTTCTCGATTGCCTCTCCGCCAATGTTCCGTCGCACTTTGTGCACTTTATTCCGATTGAGAATGGTTTTGTGAAATTACATCCGGGAAAGCCTGAACATGCTAGGAATCTGCCGAATTTCCCGCGTTTAACTGCCAGCGGTTTTCCACATTTGGGGCATTTCTCTTCCGTGACTTCATCTTTCACAATTTCAACCTCTCCACCTTTCTGTATTGCTATGTTCTTTGTGTTTACACACGCTGGATAGCCTGAACAGGCGAGGAATTGCCCCCTTTTTCCCCATTTGATAACCATGGGTTTCTCACATAGTTCGCAGGTGATATCGGTCTTTTGTTCCTCGCGCTTAACATTTCTCATAACCTTTTCCGCTTTTGCTAAATCCTTTTCAAATGGGTTGTAGAAATTTTTAAGTGCCTTGTGCCAGTCCAGCTTCCCCCGCTCTATCTCATCGAGTTGCTCTTCCATGCCGGCGGTGAATTCTACGTTAAAAAGGTCTGGGAAGTTTTCAACCAGCAGATCGGTTACTAATGTTCCTAATTCTGTTGGTTCGAAATTGTTCTCTTTTTTTGTTACATACTCTTTGTCCTGAATCGTGCTTATTATAGACGCGTAGGTTGAGGGCCTTCCAATTCCGTTTGCTTCGAGCTCCTTAACGAGAGAGGCTTCGGAAAAGCGTGGCGGTGGCTGGGTGAAGTGTTGTTCCGGAACAATTTCTTTTGTTTTTGGAGTATCGGATTTCTCTAGAAGTGGTAATTCACCCTCCTTCTCTTCTTCCCCCTGTTCTTCCGATTCGTCGATATAGAGGGCCATAAACCCCGGAAATTTCAAAACAGAGCCTGTGGTTCTGAATGTGTATTTTGGTGTTGGATTAAAATCGATTGATGTCTGATCGTAAATTGCCGGGTTCATCTGACATGCTACAAAACGGTTCCATATCAATTGATAGAGGCGAAATAGATCCTTTTCCAGATGTGGTTTGACAAGCTCCGGTGGATGATCAAACGATGTCGGCCTTATTGCCTCATGAGCTTCCTGAGCGGAGGCCTTACTCTTATATACATTTTTTGAATCGGGGAGGTAATCTGTCCCATATTTATCTTTTATTAATGAGCGTACTTCGCCAATTGCTTGATCGGCGATCCGGACTGAGTCTGTTCTCATGTATGTTATGAGTCCTATTGGCCCCTCTTTGCCAACCTCCACCCCTTCGTAAAGCCTTTGGGCCAGCATCATTGTTTTCTTCGCGGTGAAATGTAGTTTTCTTGCTGCCTCTTGCTGAATGGTGCTTGTTATAAATGGTGGGGCCGGGTTTCTTTTTCGCTCTTTTCTTGCAATCTCAGTAATCAGAAATGGTTTTCCTTTTACCTCCTTTACAATTTTTTCAGCATCATCTCTTGTTTTTACATCAGCCTTTTCACCATCGATCTTCGCGAGTTTCGACTGGAATGGAACCCCCCTGGCTTCCAGCTCGGCGGTAATTGACCAGTACTCTTCGGGTTTAAAGGCATTGATCTCATTCTCCCTGTCCACAATTAATTTAACAGCGACAGACTGGACACGCCCCGCGCTAAGCCCTCTTCTCACCTTTTTCCATAAAAGTGGCGATACCTTGTATCCAACGAGCCTGTCCAAAATTCTTCTTGCCTGTTGCGATTCAAATTTGTCCTTATCAAGCTCCCGCGGATGCTCGATTGCGTCGAGTACGCCTCGTTTTGTAATTTCATGAAAAAGCACCCTTTTAATCTGCTTTTTGGTTGGTTTTAGCTCATGAGCGATATGCCAGGCGATTGCCTCCCCCTCCCTGTCAGGATCTGGGCCAAGCAGGATTTTGGAAGACTTTTTGCCGGCGGCAACAATCTCTTTAACCACCTTTGCTTTGCCGGATATGATTTCATATTCAGGCGCGAAATTATGCGCAACGTCCACACCGAGACGTTTTGGCGGCAGATCCCTTATATGCCCAACGGAGGCCTTTACCTCAAAATCTCCGCCGAGATATTTTTTTATCGTTTTAGCCTTTGCCGGTGATTCAACTATTACTAAAACTTTTGACATATGACTCTCTGGTGACAGACATCACCGTTTACAGTGGTGTCTGTCACCAAAAATAAATTAATGTAGTGGTTCCGTTCGTTCAGATTTCTCTTTTAATAGTCCTTTTGAAAATTGTCCAGTGAAGATTGATGACATTCGGTTGAAAATTGTCAGTGCCGCGACAAGTTTGACATCACTTAACGCGATTTCATCCACATCCATTGTCAGTAATTTTGTAATTATCTCTTCCTGAATCTCTTCGTTGATTAATCCCGCGGCCCTTAACTTCCACAAGAAACCACGCGCTTCAGATGTAAATCGGAAGGTTTCCTCTGGATCAAACACCCTCGGGGAGACACCAAAGGGGTGATTTTCAAAACCCTCTAAACGGTCAAAAATGGTAATTTTCTGCAGGCACTCCAGACTCTCTTTTATCTCTTTCTCCGTGTAACCATGCGCGTTTAAAAGTTCCAACAACTGATCTTCATGATAAAAAAGGTCTTTATCCTGCTGAACGAACTGAGACATAAGGCTTAGGATGTTTAATGTTCTCTCATGCATTTCTCTCTCCTATTTATGTCTCTTTGACGAATCTGTTTCCGTGAATCTCTCTTACCAGTCCTCTCAGTTCTAATTTTGTCATGGCAGCTGTGATTGCGTTAGCCGGAATGCCAGAAACACCAGCCAGGCTGTTTATAGAATAAGACTCATCTTCTAATTTGTCTAATAACAATTTCTCTATATCCGATAAATCGGTAATGTTTGTTTCTTTGGATATTTTTGGAATGTTAAGTTCGGTTAATATATCATCGGTATTTTGCACAAGCTTCGCGCCATCCTGGATTAATCGGTGTGTTCCAGTGTTGCCGATTTCTCCGATAGGGCCGGGGACAGCGAACACCTCACGTCCCTGATCCAGCGCGAACCTCGCGGTAATCAATGAACCACTTTTCTCGCCTGCCTCGACAACAACCGTTCCAAGTGACAAACCGCTTATAATTCTGTTTCTCCTTGGGAAATTGTATGGTTCCGGCGGTGTGAGAAGTGGAAATTCCGATATGACGGCGCCTGATCTGGAAATTTCATTATAGAGCTCCCTGTTTTCCGGCGGGTATATAAACTCAAGGCCACTTCCCAGAACAGCAATGGTCCGGCCCCCATTTTTTAGGGCGGTTCTGTGGATTTCTGTATCAATCCCTCTTGCCATTCCACTTACAAGGGTAATTTTGTTGGCTGCCAGTTCTGAGGCGAGACGATTTGCAGCTTTCAGCCCGTATGAGGAGGCTTTTCTTGCGCCCACCAACGCAATCGCGATTTTATCGTCCGGTGATATGGAGCCTTTTACGTACAAAAGTACTGGAGGATCATAAATCTGTGAGAGCAACTCTGGATAATGCTCTGACCCCCATGGAATTAAGGTAATTCCCCTTGATTCCGCTCTTGCTATTTCTTCAATCACCTGCTGGTGATCCGTAAAATTTAGTATGGAATTTAGCGCGTTTGATGTAATCCCCTCTATAACCTGTAATTCTTCTCTGCTTGCCGAGAATATTTTTTCAGGCGAAGAAAAGTGTTCAATAAGCCTGTGTGCCAGTTTTGGTGAGATGTGTTTTGCGTTATTTAGCGCGACAAAATAATGTAACATATTAATTTTGTTCATTTTCACCCTTTTCCTCCAGAGTATAGGTAGATGTCGGATCGGGTTCAAGTCTCACGGTTGTATGTTCAGGGAATGTTTGTGCCCAAAAAAGAGCCGGCGGGAAAATGACACCCAAAACCACTCTCTGGCCAATCCATTTTGTGGGTTTAAATGTGAATTCTTTGGCACTGTATCCCTCCTTTTGGATAAGCACAGTGTGTGTCGTTCCCAGCCACACCTTTTGTTCATAATTTGTAAATGGGGTTTCTCCCGTTATCCTGTCATCTATCGAAATTGTGGCATTTGTGGGAATTGTATCTATAGTATATGTTGACGCGCAGCTGCCAATAAAAAATAAAGCGATTAAAAGGGGAATATTCTTCATTGTTTTGCTTTTCTTACCTCTTTTCATTGGTATGTCAATGTGCAGTCATCCCGGCGAAGGCTTGTCATCCCCGTGAAAACGGGGATCCATTCGTCATCCCCGTGAAAACGGGGATCTGGATTCCCGCTTTCGCGGGAATGACATAAAATGCAGGAATGACACGTATATAATGTAGTGGGGTTAGATGGGCTCAAAAGATTATTTTATTTATCACGTGAAGATCCATAAAAAGGATTTATATAAACTAACCTTTCTGGTTGATGCGTATGACGGGATGGCATCTTACACGACACTTGCGTTTAATCCGCACGATTGGAGCAGAACCGTAGAGCTGGTGGTGGCCAAGGGATGGGAGAGGGATCTTGAACAGTTTCTTGAAAACATTTCACATGAAATTTTTCCAATAGAGAGTAAAATAATGTTCTCTTCTGTTGCGTAATATTTCTAATTTACATTTTTTGTGATTGACTGCTATTTTTTTGCGTGGTACCGGTTTTTTAGCGGACCAGATTGATTTGCTTCTTTGGATCTACAGCATGTCTGGTCCGTCATTGCGAGGATCTCTCCGTCATTGCGAGGATCTCTCCGTCATTGCGAGTAACTATGTCATCCCCGTGAAAACGGGGATCCAGCCAATGTGTGCTTTTATCAACAATATCAGTATTTGAACGGACCCTTGATTATAGTGTATAAGCTGACGTTTCTAGTGAGCGGAGGACTCTCAATGCGGGCTTGCTTCGCTGCGCTCGCAATGACATTCCGTCATTGCGAGGAGCCGAAGGCGACGAAGCAATCTCTTCCGTCATTGCGAGCGAAGCGAAGCAGTCAGATTCCGCTCATAAATTCTGTGAATTTTAGACGGGGTAGCCCCAATCTGTTCCATGCCTCTATTCATTAGGTAATTCGATTCCAGAATCCAGCCCATCTCCCCATCCATATAACCAGATTCAACACAGCTTTTCGCGCAATGATACATGACATAAGCACCTATGCCTTTTTGTTGAAGTTCTGGAAGTACACCTAATGTGAATACCCTTGCCTGTTTGATCTTCTTTTTACCCAGAAGAAATTTAATGAACCCGAATGGAAATAGGGACCCATTTAATTTAATCGCGATTTCATTGTAGTTTGGAATCGACATAGACCAGCCAATTGGCTTTTCTCCTGAATAAACGAGGAAGGTCATTTTTGGAATATATATTTCTTTTAAATCCTTAATTAACTTTTTAAATTCGTTCCCGGTTACCGGAACGAAGCCCCAGTTATTAGACCAAGCTTTATTGTAAATCCTCTTTACAAAAGTCGCCGCTGAGTCAAAGTTCTTTTTGCTGATTTCAACAATTGAAAGATTGTATCTCTTCTCCATCCGTTCGCATATCCTTGGTAGGATCTCCCACTTCATCTGCTCTTTCGAAAGATAATATGAATATAAATCCTGAGCCTTCTTAAAACCTGCACGCTCCGCCAATTGAAGGTAATATTCCGGGGTATAGGGCATTAGTATGAATGGAATGGAATCAAATCCCTTTGCCAAAAAACCACATTCGTCATTCAGGGTCAGGTTCGCGGGACCACGTAAAGCGGTTCCCCCTTTTGATTTAACCCATTCGGAGGCTTTGTCGAAAAGGGCATTGGCAACATCCTGGTCATTCAGACACTCAAAAAAACCAAAAAACCCCACCTTCTCGTCGTGAAAAATATTGTGATTGTTATTCCAAATGGCCACAATCCTGCCGGCAGGTATTTCACCCCGGGTTGCAATAAAGGCTGCAGCTTCTGAGTGTTCAAAAAATGGATTCTTGTCAGGGCGCAGGATATTTACCTCCTGCGATATTAATGGTGGAACCCAATATTTATAGCCCGGTTTCCCAGCGGGTCTGTAAACATTCCATGCGAATTTTATAAAGTTTTTGAGCGTATTTTTGTTTAATTCGCATTCAACTATTTTTATCGAAGCCACTATTTATTCCACCGTCATTACGAGCGACCTTGTCATTCCTGCGACTATGTCATCCCCGTGAAAACGGGGATCCAGATTCCCGCGTTCGCGGGAATGACATAAAATGCGGGAATGACCTCTCCGTCATTGCGAGGACCTCTC
>MGRR01000048.1:0-756 GCA_001798265.1 Deltaproteobacteria bacterium RIFCSPHIGHO2_12_FULL_43_9 | reverse complement strand
CTCTCCGTCATTGCGAGGACCTCTCCGTCATTGCGAGGACCTCTCCGTCATTGCGAGGACCTCTCCGTCATTGCGAGGAGCCGAAGGCGACGAAGCAATCTCCCCCGTCGAAATCCCTCGGCTTCGCCTCGGGATGACGTTTTCCGTTATTGCGAGGACCTCTCCGTCATTGCGAGGAGCCGAAGGCGACGAAGCAATCTCTTTTGTCATTGCGAGCGAAAAAAGCCTTCAGCCCCCAGGCGAAGCCGTCGGGGGGAAGCAATCTCTCTCCATAAGTACGCTCTAATAGACTAAACTTATACACTATAATAAAGCGTCTGTTCAAATACTTATATTATTGATAAAAGCACGTATTCATGGAACATGGTGGTTATATCTATATTTTAACTAACAAGATTCATTCTGTACTTTATGTGGGAGTTACGTCTAATTTACAAAAAAGGATTTTCGAGCATAAAAACAAACTAGTTTCCGGATTTTCCCAGAAATATAATCTTAATAAGTTAGTTTATTTTGAACAATATGAATCAATTGAAAGTGCTATTAAAAGAGAAAAGCAGATTAAAGGTGGAAGTAGAAGCAAAAAAAATGCACTTATCAATGCGATGAACCCAAGCTGGGATGATCTTGCAACGAAACTTAAATTAATTTGACCTCGCAGGAGATTGCTTTGTCGGGGCTTCGCCCCTCCTCGCAATGACGAGGGGAGATTGCTTTGTCGGGGCTTCGCCCCTCCTCGCAATGACGAGGGGAGAT
>MGRR01000047.1:24883-25563 GCA_001798265.1 Deltaproteobacteria bacterium RIFCSPHIGHO2_12_FULL_43_9 | reverse complement strand
TGACGGAGTCGCCCGCAATGACAACTCCGTCATCCCCGTGAAAACGGGGATCTCTTGCGTCATCCCCGTGAAAACGGGGATCTGGAGGAGATTGCTTCGTCGCTCCGCTCCTCGCAATGACGGAGTCGCTCGCAATGACTATTACCGAAAAGAATAATGGGATTAAACATAGGATGCGAATCAACATTGCCATTCCATGTGGAGATATTTCCGCACCTCGCCTATCAGATAAACAGAGCCGCAAAGAACGGTGGGACGTATAAAAGAATTAATCTTTAATTCATCCAGCTTTTTACAGCTGCGAACAGCCCCGGCCAATTTTGGATATGCCCTTCTGAACTCAGCAAAGCTCATCAGTCTCTCATGCTCAACATCGAGGTAGTGCAGATTCCCACGGGAGAGTAACAGGTCACACATCTTTTGAATATCCTTTCCTCTTGAGGCTGAATACCAAAAATCCACCTCCGCTTCGGGTGGCAGACATGTTATTAATGCCTCGATCCCCGCAGGATTGTGCGCTACATCCAGCCAGACCTCGGGATTTTTACTGACAGGTTCGAATCTCCCGGGCCATTTCACCTTAGAGAAGGCGCTAGCAACGGTAACCGGATCAAGATCCTGTAATATCACTTCAACAGAGGCCAGCGCGACCGCGCTATTCGAATGTTGAAATTTTCCCA
>MGRR01000047.1:21620-24872 GCA_001798265.1 Deltaproteobacteria bacterium RIFCSPHIGHO2_12_FULL_43_9 | reverse complement strand
AGAAAAAAAGAGTCCCCATATTTAAACCATGAAACATCTTTTTCAATAACTTCATTGTATACCGCGGTCTCGGCCTCCGTTGAGAGGGGCCCCGTAACAAGGGTTGATCCGCGCCGCAAAACACCGCATTTTTCCCGGGCAATTTCACACTCCGTCGAGCCGAGCCACTCGGTGTGATCCAGACCAATTGAGGGAAGAGCCGCAAGTTCACCATCAACTATATTCGTGGCATCAAGTCTCCCCCCCATACCGACCTCAAGAACGACCCAGTCTGTCTTTGATGCCTTGAAATAAAGAAGAGCAACCAGTGTGGTTGCCTCAAAAAATGTAAGTTGTATCCCTTTTTCCTCAGAAAATTTCAGAACCTTGTCGGATAATTCGTTCAGCGCCTCAATCCCTATCTTCTCACCATCCACAACTATTCTCTCCCTGAAGTCGTGAAGATGGGGAGAGGTATATCTGCCGACAGACAGACCATGTTCTCTTAATAAATGATCAATCATTACCGTAACAGACCCCTTGCCATTCGTACCTGTCACATGGATCGCCCTGCTACTGTAAGGAAGAAGATCAAGATTAGACGCAGCTTCTTTTAAAGGACCAAGAAGGGTACGTATCCCTCTTCGCTCAAGCTTTATTATTTTTTCAAAGGGATTTAAGGGGGGAGAGCTCACTACGCACTTACCTCGATGTTAATGAAAAAAATTTACAAGCGAAACGAACGCACTTCGCAAATTATTCCGCTCAACAATGGAATCCAGGAAGCCATGCGTTAGTAAAAACTCGGATTTTTGAAAACCTTCCGGTAAATCCTGCTTTATTGTCTGCTGGATTACACGCGGACCCGCGAATCCGATTAAGGCGTTTGGCTCCGCCAGGATCAAATCACCAAGCATTGCAAAACTTGCGGCAACACCACCTGTTGTGGGATCCGTAAGAAGTGTCCAATATGGGATTGATTCCTCCTGCAGCCGTTTAAGCGCAATAGAGGTCTTAGCCATCTGCATCAGTGAATATGCCCCCTCCTGCATCCTGGCTCCACCTGAAGCGGTTATAATAATCGCGGGGGCTTTATTTCGCAGCGATCTTTCAAAAAGACGGGTAATCTTTTCTCCCACAGCAGCCCCCATACTTCCACCCATAAAAGAGAAATTAAATGAACCGATCTCCACGGCCCTTCCATTAATTGTTCCACTGCCGGACATAAAGGCATCAAGCTCCCCGGTTTTTGCTATAGCCTCTTTTACCCTGACCGAATACGGAATCTTATCTATAAAATGGAGAGGGTTTTCCGATTTAATATTCTGGTCTATTTCAACAAATGAGTTTTCGTCCAATATCAGTTTAATCCTATCTCTGGCGCTAAATCTGTAGTGATACCTGCATTTTGGACACACCGAGAGGTTCTTCCTTAATTCCTCCTGGAGAATCAGCTCTCCGCACCCTTCGCATCTGAGCCAGAGGCCGGAAGGAAAATTGGACTTTTGCGACGTCTGCCTGATACTAGGTTTTTTTCTTAAAAACCATCCCATATATTTATCCTATTAACACCTGATCACTTCTTGTTCAATTTTAGGGCTAGAGAATAGATACCCTTTTTAGAAACACCAAGCTCTTTATGTAATTGATCAGCGATAGCGCTCACTCTTTCACCTTTTTTGATTAATTCCAAAATCCTATCATTAATAACATCCACTTCTATTTCACCCTCTCCTGCCCCCTCAACCACTACAGTAATCTCACCCTTGAGATTCTCTTTCAACCCCGAAGCAAGCTCAGATATACTCCCCCTGATAATTTCTTCATACAATTTTGTCATCTCCCTGCAGATCACAATCCTCCTATCACCCAAAACATCAAGCAGGATATTTAACGTCTTTTTAATTCTGTTCGGAGAATCAAAAAATATGATCGTAAGCGGGGAATCCCTCAACTGTTCAAATCTTTTAATCATCGCACCTCTCTTCTTTGGGAGAAAACCGAGGAAGAGAAACTCATCAAGTAAAAAACCGGAGCCTGTCAATGCGGTAAGTATCGCGCTTGGGCCGGGAAGTGAAACAATTTTGATATCAGATTCAATTGCTTTTGAAATCAGGTAAGAACCAGGATCAGAGATCAAGGGGGTCCCGGCATCAGAAACAAGCGCAACCGATTCTCCGGCACTCATTTTCTTTATCAATTCCATGGTTCTACTTACCTGATTGTGTTCATGAAGACTCAGCAATCTATTTTTTGAACTATTTACGCCGTAATGCCTTAAAAGAATGGATGTTCTTCTGGTATCCTCGGCAGCTATTACAGAAACCGATTTCAGAACCTCAACCGCGCGAAACGTGATATCCGCGAGATTACCTATAGGAGTTGGAACTATGTATAAACTGCCAGCCATTCAGGAAACCGCGATTGTTTCGGCAAGATATTCCAGGTGTGGTGAAATCTTAACTTGATAATGCGCCGGATTGTGTATGTCTCGAACATTTTGAGAGAAGAGTTTTAAAGAATCCCTGCACCTGTTAACCGCCTCTTTAATATCTGGCAGGGATTGAATCAATTTACCATTCCTCATAACAGGATAAATAAGTGGCTCGCCCCCCTTTAGAGGCTTTTCATTAATCTCAGAGATTAAATCGTGGCTGTAATATTTTTTGTCTTTGAATCTGTAAATCTGTTTTAATCCCGGAATGGTTTCTTTGCGCTCGCTTTTCTTCAACCTATAACTATAAACACCATCCTTTTTTATTGCCACAAGCTTGTAGATTCCACCAAGCGCCGGATCATCTCTCGAGGTGATCAATTCCGTTCCAACCCCGAAACCATCTATTGGAGATTTTGCCTTCACAAGACTTTCAATAATATTTTCATTCAGGTCGCCGGTGGAAAAAATCTTTACCTTTTCAAGCCCACCCTTATCCAAAATCCTTCTAACCTCATGGCTGGTATTCTCCATGTTTCCACTGTCAATCCTGACACCGTCAAACCCCTTTAATCCCATTTTTATTACAGTCTTAACCGCTTTTATCGTATCATACGTATCTATTAAAAAGATTGTGAACCCGGGAAAAACCTTCAGAAATGCGCTAAACGCGTCTGCCTCCTCCTTAAAACTCATAACCCATGAATGAGCCATCGTACCCGACGGAACCAGACCTAACCTTTCGGCAGCCAAAACGTTTGAAGTCGTCTCCGCCCCGCCTATTATGGATGCCCTTGCCCCCATTAATCCCGCAAGTTGAGTGTGAGCCCTCCTCAATC
>MGRR01000047.1:14362-21499 GCA_001798265.1 Deltaproteobacteria bacterium RIFCSPHIGHO2_12_FULL_43_9 | reverse complement strand
CTCGCATAGCGTCAACATCACCCTGAAATTTGAATTCCCTTAAATATTCAAAAAAATCGGGATTTACATTTTTAAAATATGGAAGTGATTTCAGATAATCAATCTGCGCTCCCGAAAAGCGAAGGGTCTGAAGATATTCAATAACCTGCTCAAGCCCGGCAAATACAAGATAGCCTCTGTTACCTGGCAACTCCCTGACAAAAAGTTCAAAGACAGATCTCTGATCTATATTGTTATCAAAATATGCCGCAGCCATCGTCAGCTCATATAGATCTGTCGACAGCGCGAAATCCTCTTTCGTAAAATTAAGAAATGAGTTGTTAGACATTTTTATGGGTGCCAAAGGGGTTTAAATTTAAATCCCCGTTTCTTTACAACCAATACCGGGCAGGGTGAATTTCTCACAACCTGCTCTGAAACACTCCCCATGAAAACATATTCCAGACCGCTTCTTCCATGGCTTCCAATTACAATCAAATCACAGGCGTCATCCTTTGCTTTCTTGATAATTTCAACAAATGGGTTACCAGAAACAAAACTCATTTTCGAATCCACGCCCTCTTTTTTTGCCTTGTCACTGTAGGCCGACAAAAGGGCCTCTATCTCCTCTTTTAGATTGGAGGCGTGCCTCTCAAAAAATTCCTTGTCGGAATAAGCCAATGGTGTTTCCGCATACACATCCGCGACCTCGCTCACATGAAACAGATTAAGCTCTCCATTAAAGTGCTTCCCGATAGAAAGGGCGTACTCAATCACATCGTCCGTCGCGGGGGAAAAATCGATGGGAACAAGAATCTTTTTTATCTGCATAACCGGTGACTCTAGCCTCACTAACTTCATAGATCAAGAATCAGTTTTGCTGTCTCCCTAGGACGCTCAACCACCGGGGAATGGCCACAATTTGGAATAAAATGCAGAGTTGAGTGCGGAATCAATCTGTTAAACTCCAGTGCGACATCCTTTCTAATCAGCTGATCCTCCTCTCCCCAGATTATTGTAACAGGCATTGTCAGTTTTCTAAGTTCATCATCTATAGGAACCTGGCCATCTTCATCGAAAAGCAAATGCTGAACCGAGGGATGTTCCCAGGCCGCCCTAAAGAGTGGAGCCCATAACCAGAGATACCTTTTCCATCTCGTATAAATTAAAGATAGAATTTCGAGCAACTCCTTTTTTCCCTTGATCCTTGCAAAATAATCCCTTGCCTCACGGAGTCCAAGCGTAATACCGGAAGAATTTATTAAAACAAGTTTTGAAACAGCTGACGGGAACCGCACTGAGTATTCCATGGCGACCCAGCCACCAAAAGATGTGCCAACCAGAATCAGCTTTTTTCTCCTGGAAAGCTCATGTAACCACGGGGAGAGGATATTTGCTTCACCCACTGCCGTTAAGTAGGTCTTAGGAATCTTTAATTGGGAAAAATTCAGGAACGGCGGAAGATGTGGAACCCATATCTCATATTTCTTCCTTAATTTTGGAATTATTTTGGAAAACTGAACAGCTGAAGCCCCGATTCCATGAAGTAAAACAACCTGCGAATCCGCTTTGTCATTGCTGTAATGGAGGGTATGCAGTCTGACATCAGGAAGATCTATAACCTCTCTTTTAATCCCATAAAGTAACAAGAATTTTTCGGCAATCCTATAAAACCTTAAAACCATATCCGAAGCGTTCAACTTTTATTCCCCCCACCTACTAGAGCATCTCAAAAGTTTTGTCATTCCGGCTTTTGTCACTCCGGCGAAAGCCGGAATCTATCACTCGTCATGCCAATCCGTCGAAGACGGCGTGTGGCATCTCCCCGTGGAGACCCCCACGCGCTTCGCGCTGGGGGTGACGTATGCGCGTAACTAACTTTATGGTGTACTACTAGAGCGTTTCATAAGTTTTGTCATTCCGGCGAAAGCCGGAATCCAGTACGCGCTTTATGGATCCCGGCTTCCGCCGGGATGACCCACCAAAATTTATGAAATGCTCTACTACTTTCTCAAACTATTCCACAGAACACCTTGAGATCCAATTGCGAAAAATAGTTCAATAATCATCACGGGAATCATGATTTTCAAAAGAGGCCTTGGCATAGTACCAAGGTAGAGGTGATAGGAGAAAACCAAAACATACCCAAATTTCGCCCACGTGGCGTATTTCATTGCCAAGATCTCTTTTGTCTTTGATTTCGCGATCCAGATATTTAGAAGACCGGTTAAAAACGCGCACATTATCAATAAATCAACAAAAATCGGATAATTAATGTTTGGGATCCCCAGTTTTTCAGTCAATAAATGCTTCCCAAAAAAGAAGGGTATTACCAGGAAGAGATTCCATATCCCACCAAAAAGGAATATACGCTTGTCGTGCATATACTCTCCAAATAAGGGTTATTTTTTCCCCTGCTTCTTCATTATCAGGTTCAACAAACTCCCCTCCAAAATCTGCTCAATTTGATGCTGCGTTAAATCCAGCTTTGTCTTGTAAGTCTGATTTTTTGTTTTGTTTTTCACCGTCACCTGCTTGTTCTCTTTCAGCGCGCTTCTTACATTTGCAATCTCAAGCATATCCATCTGCTCAATCTGGTCATAGTCAGACTCATCTATAAAAAGGAGTGGAAGGATTCCAAAGTTCGCCAGATTCTGACGGTGAATCCGCGCGTAATTCTTCGCTATAACAGCCCTCAAGCCCAGATATCTCGGCGCTATAGCCGCATGCTCCCTGCTTGAGCCCTGGCCATAGTTTGATCCACCAACGACAAATGACCCGCTCTTCTGATATTCCATAGCTCTCTTATAATAGCTCTCATCGATTTGAGAGAATGTGAATTTACTGATCTCGGGTATATTACTTCTAAACGGAAGAACCTTGGCCCCCGCGGGAAGAATTTCATCTGTTGAGATATTATTTCCAACCTTGAGCAATACCGGACCCGCAATTGTATCAGGCAACGGATCAAATTTTGAAAGGGGTTTAACATTTGGACCCATTATTATTTCAACCTGTGAGCTATCTTTTGCCGGGGAAAAGAGATTTTTCGTATCAATAATCAATTTGTCCGGCTCCCTAATCTTCTTAAACGCAATCTTCAATTTTCTGGGGTCTGTAATAACCCCTTTTAGCGCCGACGCGGTAGCGGTCTCTGGGCTGCAAAGATAAACAAGATCCTCTTTGGTTCCACTCCTTCCCGGAAAGTTTCTTGGTACCGTTCTCAAGCTGATTTTCTTTGTCGCGGGCGCCTGCCCCATACCTATACAACCATTACATCCAGCCTGGTGAATCCTCGCCCCGGAAGCAATTAATTTGTCGAGATAACCCTTTGCCGTCAGATTTCTCAAAATCTGCCGGGAGGATGGATTGACATCAAACGAGACCCTCTCATGAACCCTCTTGCCCTGAACCATCAAGGCCGGTACCGCAAAATCCCTGAACCCTGGATTTGCCGAAGAACCGATCATAGCCTGATAGATCTCCTTCCCCTCAACCTCCTTAACCGGAACAACCTTGCCGGGGCTGCTCGGAAGAGAGATCAATGGTTCAAGTTTCGACAAATTAATATCCTCATGATCGTCATACGTTGCGCCATTATCAGGAACAAGTTCCCGCCAATCCCTTAATCTTCCCTGTGATTTTAAAAACCTCTTTATTTCGTTATCAGATGGAAAAATCGTAGCAGTTGCCCCCATCTCCTGCCCCATATTCGCTATAACATGGCGATCCATGGCCGAGAGCTCACCCAAACCGGGGCCATAATATTCAAAAGCCTTTCCAATTCCACCATCAACGTCATAGCGCCTAAGCATTTCCAGCACTATATCCTTGGCACTCACCCACCTGGGAAGTTTTCCCGTTAATTTAACACCAACCACAGTTGGCATCCTTGTCCAAAACGGCTCGCCCGCTATCACCAACGCAACCTCAAGCCCACCCGCACCCAGCGCAAACATCCCAAGAGAACCCGCGGAGCATGTATGGCTATCGGACCCCAACAATGTTTTACCAGGGATGCCGAATCTCTCCATGTGAACAGGATGACTCACCCCATTACCGGCAGGACTAAACCAGATACCAAACTTTTTACAGGCGGTTTGAAGAAAAATGTGGTCATCCGCGTTCCTGAAATCCTCTTCCAGCAGATTATGATCCACATATTGGGCCGATAACTCTGTCTTGGCTCTATCGAGCCCCATCGCCATCAACTCAAGCATTACCATTGTCCCGGTAGCATCCTGGGTTAATGTTTGGTCCATCTTCAAACCAATTTCCTGCCCAGAAATCATCTTGCCCGAGATAAGATGGCTTTCAATCAGTTTGTGAGCAACGGTTTTTCCCATAGGAGACAGATGTCCTTGTAAACGGTTCCGTTAGTCGGGGTTAGTTGGGGACAGACGTCTTTGTGAACGGTTCCTATAGAACCGTTCACAAAGACGTCTGTCCCCGATAACACAAAAACGTCTGTCCTCGCCCCGATAGCCGATAGCATACCAAATCCAAAACTTTTATCGAGGAAAAAATAAAATAGAATCCCCAACGGGCCTTTCACCAGTGACATCTGACGGGCTATTCACAACCTTACCCCTTAGTACCAGGGTTGAAGAACCGCCACCATCAAGGTTGTAGGCATCATTAATCCCAAATGATTTCAGAAAATTAGCAAGCTCACCAAGTGACATACCAACGCTAACCTCGGGCTCTCTTCCATCCACCACAACAACATACAACATCCCCTCATCCTTGATTCCTATTGCGGTTCTAGGATGCCGTTCAATGGTGCTGATACTTTTAAATTTGGGCACTACAGCTCCATTCATTATTAATGTCGGCCCGGCAGTAGTATAACTGCAATCATCAAAATCAACTGCTGCCCCATTCTTACGTATCGATCTGGCCTCATGCACCAGGTTAACCCTGGATTTCACCCTGACATCATCCACAATCTTTTTCTTAAACCTTCCGGATGCAGATACAACCATCCCATCTTTGGGAATTTGATTGGATCCCTTATTCAAAAGCACATCAGAAACCAAACCATTTTTAATTATTATTTCCGCCCCACTGTCGTCGGTTAAAGTTTTGGAGCCGAATTCCGGAGAGTAGATTACAATATCATCAACCTTTCTTGCCCGATTCAATCCAAAAACCCTATTTCTTCTTTTTCCATCAGCTATTATGGATGAAACAACCCTTATCTGATCAATTAATAACTGTTGACCATCTTGCCCGCCACAAACACCAATCGATGACCGATTAAAGAGGGGCTCACTCAATATCTTTCCAGAGCTTACATAAAGCCCTTCCGGATCACCCTGATATTCCCCATAAACCTCAAAGAACCCACCATTTATACCAGCTGTCGCCCCGCGCCTCACTGCCATTGCACTTACAGTCTCGCGACCAAGAATCTCATCTTGCGCCAATTGAAAATCTATCTTCACTTTATCTGGATCGATTTCAAGAAGATGTAAATTCAGCGGCTCCGAACCTTTTCTTACATAGTGCCGATATGAAATCCCGTCACTAATCTTTTTTTCGCTGACAACAGCTAAATCCTTTCCCCCTAAAACATGTCCAGGGAAAATTACCAAACACAAACATAAAAAAATAATTCTCATTTTTAAATTCTACTCAGACCTTTGAGCCACTAGTTTAAGATTCATCTCCAACTTTTTTCCCTCAGAGGTAGTAATAGAGACCTTCTCCCCCAATTTAGCCTTAATAACCGGTGATGATATAAGCTCCTCTTCCCCATCTACAAGTCTAAAAACCCTTGCCTTAATCACCACGTCGTTTGAACCAACAATCGAAGGCTGAAGTTCAAAGTGAAGAGAATCTATTTCAACCGATGCCTTCTCCCCATCCAGAATCAGCAGACGCGGAAAGATGGTCTGCTCACCCACCTTGAGCTCACTCCTTATCATCAACTTGTCTTTAGTCGGAATAGAAAAGGGACTTACCGGCATCATTAACAAAAACGCAACCAATAGTGCATTCATCGCCACCCCCTCTTCAAACAGACAACACACGTAACCCTCTTAAATATTAAACCTTTTCACAACATATGGCTAGCGAGAGAATATTGACCTAGAAAGACATACACAATGGGCACAGCGGCTTTTTGGATAATCTTCCGGCTATTAAAAAAGACTATTGTGCGTAGCGCTTTTTAAAATCCTCTGCAGCTTTTTTCCGGAAGTATTTTTCACTTTCTGGCATTTTACCTATAAACCAACGATGCATTTCACTATTTAGAATCTCACTCATCCTACCTTCAACCTCCTTAGCAGCACGTGCCTTTTCTCCACCAGCTGTTTTATTGGCCTGAATAATCTCTTTAAGTTCGGGTATGAAGTGCATATAAAAACGATTTGCCACCTCATACATTCCATGCCATTGAGTGTAGTCAGGTCCCATCATGGCCGCGCCGTGACGCGCCCTACGTCCCTCATGATGCCAAAGGAAGTAATATGTATACTCGATCCTATCATCGAAAGGTATATCAGAAGTAATTAAGCCTTTTGAGCTAATCATTTTAAAAAGATCAGTTGCAGGCTTACCGAATTTATTATTATACAGATTAACTAAACTATCATATTGAGTGTAAAAATTTTCTACCCAGCTTGGTGCGTGACAACTTAGACAAACATTTTTCATATCTTCACGACGTTTTTGCCACGATTTTACGTTAGTTTTCCCTGCTTTTTTCGCAGCCTCGTCAATTTTTTCAGATATTGGAGGTCGCAATGTCCACGAAATACGTTCTCCAACATCGTGAGTAACTGGTAAGGTCTTCGTTGCACCCATGTGGCAGGATGAGCAGGTTGGACCTTGTTCATAGTCGACGCCAGGAATCCACTTTCGTTTTTCCATTTGTTTTGTAAAACGGGCTCGGTTTGCGGCAAAGGCGATGCCGTGTTTTGATTCTGAATAGACTTCAAATTGTGGATGATCTGGTCCAAGATGGCATCTGCCACAGTTTTCGGGTTGTCGGGCTTGTGCAGCAGAAAAATCGTGTCTCAAATGACAAGCAGAACATGCGCCTTTAGAACCATCTGGGTTCAAACGCCCCATGCCTGTGTTAGGCCACGTATCAGAATCCAGCTTTCCATCAGCCAATACTTTAATTTCAGAACCATGACATTGCAAACA
>MGRR01000047.1:12732-14305 GCA_001798265.1 Deltaproteobacteria bacterium RIFCSPHIGHO2_12_FULL_43_9 | reverse complement strand
GAGTGTATGCCCTTCTACTACCTCAGCTAAAAAATTATCCAAACTACCTAAGATTTTCCCAGCATCGGCATGATGACTGGCCTGAAATTCTTTATACTCCTTATCATGACAGCTTGAGCAGTTCTTGGGAGTTACAATGGTCGTAATTAGGGTGCCATAATGTTTATGTGCATCTGCTCTTCCCGGCTCAGCCTTATGACAATCAATACAGCCAATGCCAAGCTTAGAATGTTTACTATGCTTCCATTGACCAACAATGCCGGGTGTTTGTGTATTGTGGCATTCGAGACAATCTGGAACATTTGATGTGCCCGCCGCATAAGCTATAGGGATAGAGGAAACCAGACAACCAAACAATGTAATAAATCTCATTTTAGCCCTCCAACTCCAACTGAAAAAATCATACAAAGCCTTTTTGTAATAGTTTATGTTCAAGTTCAATTGACCTAGGGAAAAGTATATTATTCTCTAAATGAATATGCCTATGAAGATCTTCTTCAAACTCCTTCAGCTCGGAATAAAGGGCTTTAAATGTATTGCAGGCTTTTCCCGAGACAGAATAATTTCCACTAAGTTCTCTTATCTTGTCAAAACTTTCCCCAGCACTGACATGCTCAAGTTCCATTATGCTGATCGGGTTTCCGATGGTGCCGAAATGTGTGGGATAACACTGTTCTGACTTCTCGCGGGCATGTACCATCTGTTTAATGTATGGAAATAAAATTCTCTCCTCCTTCATCATGTGGCTTTCGAGCTCATCTCTTACCGCAAGGAATAGATCCGCAATTTGCACAGTCTCTGGGTGATTTTCCCCGTGAACCGAAACAACCTTATCCGAATGCGCAGAAATAACTGGGGTAATTCTTCGTACATATTGATGATGATTATCTACTATGTGGTCAATAAGAGAATTTAGCTCCATCGTATTCACTTTCTGATCATCTCGCTCGCAATTTGCTAAATTTACTAATTCGTCTACAACTTTTTTAACATCAAGTTTTTTACCAGCACAGGCTTCCTCTAGCGTTCTTCTCCCTTTACAGCAGAAATCGAGCCTCAACTCTTCGAAGATGATGGCTGAACGGATGTTGTTAGTCACAATGTCAGCCAGTGTCGTTTTCCTTAACTTTTCCAACATTCCCTCTTGTATGCCTAATACATTCATTAGATTTTCCTTTCACTGTTGTGAATATTATCAGACAAATTTATCCGATTATAACCAAAAAAACATCTCAAAGACTCTTTATCTTGGTCAAAGTTTTATCCTTCAATTTGTCTATGGTTTCTGTTGCAAGCATATCATAAGTTCGATTTCTTAATGTTCCCCAACGATCATGGACCGGGCATGGCTGAGATGGTGAGCATGTGGAGAAGCCAAGGATACAGCTATCGAACATATCTAGACCATCAATTGCAGAAACTACATCTATAAGCCTAATGCGGGATGGATCTTTTGAAAGACCAAATCCACCAAACTTACCTTTGCTTGAATAAATCAAACCACTCTTCCTCAAGCTCTGAAGTATTTTTGAAATAAATTCTCGCGGGATCTTTATTACTCTGGAAATCTCCA
>MGRR01000047.1:6755-12673 GCA_001798265.1 Deltaproteobacteria bacterium RIFCSPHIGHO2_12_FULL_43_9 | reverse complement strand
CTATCGTCATCCTGAGCCGAAGGCGAAGGATCTCCTGCTAAATTGTGAAGAGATCCTTCGCCTTCGGCTCAGGATGACGATAGTCAGGTTCCACTAAATTCGGGAAAGACCCACGACTGAGGGCGAAGGGAGTGTACGCCTTGGTACATGACCGAGCCCGAAGGAGGAAGCAACGAAGAGATGCGAAGTTTATCTGAAGTATGGTGGAGCAGAGCGGAGTCGAACCGCCGGCCTCAGCCTTGCGAAGGCTGCGCTCTACCAGCTGAGCTACTGCCCCACTAAAAGATCAATGAAAACAGTTGGGTAACACATGAATGATATTCTCAGCAAGAACATGATAAAATAGTGAAAAATTCACTTCTGGGAGGCAACATGTCTTCAACAATGATAAAAAAGGGAAATGTAACGATTGTCAGATTTTATGGTGAAATCAATTATGAATCTGTACAACCGGTACTGGATGAGGCTCAAAAATTGGCGAAAGAGAAGAAGGGGAATAAAATCCTTTTCAATTTTCACGATGCCCGTTTTGTGGGCAGTAGCAACCTGACAAAGCTTCTGCAGACAATGAGGTCTTTTAGAAAAACCAAATCAATTCAGACATCTTTCTGCTGTATGAATAATGAATTCATGAGAATGCTGAAGGCATATCAAGGTAAGGACCCGGTAGAGGTTTTTGAGTCGGAACAGGAAGCGGTTGGAAAAATCGATAATTAGCTTTATCTCCTTTTTTAGCTCTGCTACTGTATAGCAATCCCTTGAAAAAGGGGGTTCGGTTGTTGTGTTTTTGATTCTTAAATATTCATGGAGGCTTATAAGAGTATGAATAAACAAGAACTAGTAAGTGCAATTGCTTCGTCAACTAAACTATCAAAATCTGATACGGAAAAACTTGTTAATGCTTTTTGCGACAATGTAAAGAAAACCCTGAAAAAAGGGCAGGACATCACCATTACAGGGTTCGGCCGCTATTACGTGAGTAAACATAAAGCAAGACAGGGCAGAAACCCACAAACTGGCGCGCCAATTACAATTCCAGCAAGAAAGGTTCCATCTTTTAAGGCCGGGAAAGAATTAAAAACAGCACTCAAGTAAAATCTTTCATTCCGCCATTTTGAACTTACATCAAAATGGCGGAATTTCTATGTTTTGAAGATGTGTTATTGTGTGGTTGTTTTGAACTATTTTTACTCCTACGAAATCAAATCTAAATCCCGAGGGCTTGTTCCTTAATTTATTGGTCGCAAGATAATTCTCAGCCATTAACCGAAAACGATCCCTTTGTCGTTTGGAATACCCCTCCTGTGGAGTTTTTAAGAGCATGGACCTGGAGGTTTTTATTTCAACAAAAACCATCTGGTCATTATCCCAACAGATTAAATCTATCTCCCCCTGTTTTGTCCTGTAGTTAGAGCACTCTATTCTATACCCCTGTTTTTCAAGAAACCCACGTGCAATCCCTTCCCCCCAGGCTCCAAGCCTTTTTCTTACCTTACTCATACAAATTCTTTAACCTTCGCGAAGGTAGTCCTATGAATTGTGGATGGCCCGAGCCTTTTGATTAATGAACAGTGCAATTCTGTTCCATACCCTTTGTGGCTCGGAAACCCGTAGCCAGGGAACGTTTTATCAAGCTCAATCATCAAATCATCCCTGTAAACCTTCGCAATAATACTTGCCGCCCCTATCGCGATGGAGATGTCGTCGCCTCTTATAAAACCTTTTTGCGGAATAGGAAGCGGGAGAGAAATTTTCCCATCGATTAATACAAATTCAGGTTTTACTGAGAGATTTTTAACCGCTTTTGTCATTGCCAGTATCGACGCCCTTTGAATACCAATTGTATCAATCTCACTGACACTCACCTCCTGTATATTCCATGACAATGCATTCTTTTTTATCTCTGCAGAAAGAATGCGCCTCTTTTTGTCGGTTAATTTTTTTGAATCCCTGATCCCCTCTATTCCACACGGGAAGGGCATAATTACTGCCGCGGCAACCACCGGGCCGGCTAAACAACCCCGCCCCACCTCGTCTGTCGCAGCAATCAATCCATAGCCTTTCATGGAGAGTTCAATGAATGGATCTTTAATCGATGGTGATTTACCAGGATGAGAAGGGGGCATCCCCTTCCAATATTATTTTTTGGCAGGTTTGTCAGCCTTTTTATTGCGCTTAGTTACAGATTTCTTCGGCTCTTCTTTTTCCTTTTGAGGGATTTCAGCAGCCGCCGGGGTTGAAAGAGCCTCAGCCACCATTGCCTCCTTCTCTTCCTCTGTTGGAGCAATAAACTCTTCAAATATTTTCAGGCGTGATTTACGGCCTCTTAGTTTTCTCAGAAAATAGAGCTTCGCTCTTCTGACATTCCCCCTGGTCTCGACCTCAATACTGTCAATTGACGGAGAGTGAAGAGGTATTACCCGCTCAACCCCAACGCCAAATGAGATCTTTCTTACAATAAACGATTCACCCAGACCAGAACCACGACGGGAGATAACAACCCCTCTAAAAACCTGAACACGCTCTTTCCCACCCTC
The DNA here is from genome assembly GCA_001798265.1 of Deltaproteobacteria bacterium RIFCSPHIGHO2_12_FULL_43_9. GTDB lineage: Bacteria > Bdellovibrionota > O2-12-FULL-43-9 > O2-12-FULL-43-9 > O2-12-FULL-43-9 > O2-12-FULL-43-9. Next base: position 10,136 of record MGRR01000047.1, on the reverse strand, counting down.
TTTAACCTTGAGGTAAACAGAAACGGTGTCACCTGGTCCAAAGGGAGGGATATTTTTTTTCAAATACTTTTGTTCGGCTAATTTAAGCAGCTCCACAGTCGCTCTCCTGTGCTCCTAACAAGCGGTCAAGAACAATTGCAACCGCCGCGCGTACCGATAAATGATTATAATCAGTGGCAAAACTACGAATTGGTCGCAAAACGAAGTCTATAGCTTGGAACCCCTCCAGTGTCAATCCCCAACCGGTTCCAAAAGCGAGGATTATCGGGGAGTTACGAGATATTATCATCTCTTTCACATCTTTAAACGAACGAGAATTTTCCCTCAATTTCGCACTCGTCCCAATAACAACCGGTTTTATATTGTGCTGTTTGAAAATATGCTCCTTAAACTGCTCCAGCGTCTCATAAACCTCAACCAGTTGAAGCGCCTCTTTTCTAACAGGATTATGCTCCCCGCCGTAACCATGCTTCCAATGCCGGATTACCCTGTCTATCAACTGGTGCTGATAAATAATTGGAGTAACTATTCCATATTCCCTCACACCATAAGCCCTAGAAGAGCGGCTTATATCGTGTATATCCAGATTTGTAATCGCGGCAGTAACCGTTTCTCCATTTCTGTTACTAACCGGGTAATGAAGAAGAGCAACGTAGAGGTTGTCAAACATCCTTGGATTCCTCGCTTCGCTCGGAATGACGGTTATCGTCATTCCGAGGAAGCGTAGCGACCACGTCATTGCGAGGAGACCCAAAGGGTCGACGAAGCAATCTCTGCGAAGAGATTGCTTCGCTTCGCTCGCAATGACGGGCATCCTCGCAATGACGAGTAAGCAACTCTGGCCTGTTCCTCATCGTCTTTTTCAGCGCCTCTTCTCGTCTCCAATTTACAATCTCCTTGTGATCCCCGGAGAGCAATACGTCTGGCACCTTTGCTCCCTCAAAAACAGCAGGCCTTGTGTAATGCGGATATTCAAGAAGGCCATTTACGAAGCTATCATTTTTCGCGGAATCCTGATTTCCGACCACACCAGGAATAAATCTTGAAACCGTTTCAATCAGGATCATTGCCGGAATCTCTCCACCCGTAAGAACAAAATCCCCAATCGATATCTCTTCATCCACCTCTGAATCTATCACCCGCTGGTCAACACCTTCATATCTCCCGCAGATTAAAACCAGCTGGTTGAATCGCGATAACTCTTCTGCCTTTTTGTGGGTTAATTTAACGCCGGAAGGGGAGAGTAAAACAACATGACCACCAGGTTTCCTGATAGCTCTTATAGCAGTAACAAGGGGCTGCGGGGAAAACACCATTCCACCACCGCCACCATAAGCCACATCATCAACGCAGCGGTTCTTATCTGTGGAATAATCTCTTAAGTTGTGCACATTAAGCATTATTAGCTTTTGTTCGATTGCTCTTCCGATAACGCCGAATGAGAGTGGACCGGGGAACAATTCTTTGAAGATTGTGATAACTTCGTACTGCATGTCTCCAACAACCCTTGTGGGGGATCAATTGATACAATTCCATCATCTAAATCTACATCTACAATTATTTCAGGCACAGCGGGAATCAAATATTCCCTCTCCCCCCCCTGTACTACCAAAAGATCCTGCCCGCTGGGAGAGATGACCTCCTTTACCACACCGATCTCTTCTGTACTCGTACAAACCTTTAACCCTATTAACTGATAACCATAATACTCATCATCTTCAAGCCCCGGCATATCCTCCGGGTGGCAGGAGAGCTCTTGCCCTTTTAACTCCTCAGCCTTTTCCCTCGAATCCACGCCATCAAAGAATATCAGATATCCATGCGGAACGATTCGCCTGCTTACAATTTTTAATGGAAATGGTTTCGGCCCGGGCAAATATAAAATTTCTGCCTTTTCAACCGTTGGTGAAGGATAAGAAAATGTCTTTAATAAAACCTCCCCCTTGATTCCATGCGCCCTAGAGATTCTTCCAATTGGAACCAGTGGTGGAAGCACTTATTCTAGTATCTCCAGTACCGATCTTTTCTTCAGCTTTGTTGATGCCGCGTTAAGAATGGTCCTCATTGAACGAGCGGTGCGCCCCTGTTTTCCAATCACCTTTCCCAGATCCTCTTTAGCAACCTTCAATTCAACAACCGTGGTCTGATCACCAATTACCTCTTTAACCTCCACCTGCTCCGGAAAGTCAACAAGCGCCTTCGCCATTAGTTCTACAAGTTCCCTAAGTACGTGTGATTGGTCTGTCATTTTCCCCTCTTCCTCTTTACGAAACGGTGAAAAATATTTTTTCACCATTTGTGTTATTGCAAAGTTACTTAGCAGATTTAGCAAGCTTTTTTAAAAGCTTCTGTATCCGTTCAGAAACCAAAGCCCCCCGATCTGTCCAAAACTTCAATCTATCCTGTTTTATTTCAAACTTTTCATTTGTTCCAGTAGGAGAATAAGTCCCGATATACTCAAGCGTCTTTCCACTCTTTGGTGAATACTGCTTATCAATAACCTGTACCCTAAAAAATGGAAGATTATTTCTCCCCTCTCTTGATAACTTAATCATTACAGACATTTACATGTTCTCCTCATCTGCATCATTGCGAGCCCCTATGCCATCCCGGCGTCATCCCGGCGTCATCCCGGCGAAAGCCGGGATCTCTCCACGTCATTCTGAGCAAAGCGAAGAATCCCTTCCTCAGTTGTGAACCACCATTTTCAAACCCCTTCTTTAACCTTTCTTGCATACTTTCGTCAAACCAAGCCTCTGCATTCTCAATTACCCGCTATGGACATTATTTTCATTTGAATACAAATCAGTTCTGGTATATTTAAAATCATAAAACTACACTTACAAGATACTTATGATAAAGATTGAACTACTAAAAGGGGTTGGAACTTCATGCCAGAGAAGAACAGACCAAAGTATTCCTGGTATTCAAAAAAAAATTAAAGATGCAATAAAAAATAAAGAAGGAGTTGTATTTAATCTAAATGGCATTAAATCCGTAACCCCTTCATTCCTTGATCAACTATTTGGAGAGTTAATCAAGGAATTTGGTACTGAATCTATATTGAAGTATTGCAAATTTGAACCAGAACTATTCTATTCATTTAAAGAACAAATTTAGCGAAGCGCGAGGCTTCGCGAAATAAAATAAGATATAAATTATTTCATTTGAACTAAGGACCATCTGATCCGACCGTTTCAAGACCACCTTCAAATAACGTCCTATATGGCCCTGGAGCTTCATCAACCCATCCTTCCGGGTTCTTAATATAATCATCAAAAAGTCTCATCAGACGAAGGGTCACCTGCCCGGGGATCGGCCCGACGATGGGCGTTTCATCTATCTTCTTTACAGGCATGATCTTTTTATTGCTCGCGGTGA
>MGRR01000047.1:2836-6718 GCA_001798265.1 Deltaproteobacteria bacterium RIFCSPHIGHO2_12_FULL_43_9 | reverse complement strand
AATAAATATATTGCTTGTTGTTCCTTCGCGCACATTACCATCTGGAGTATAATAAATTACCTCGGTAATTCCTTCCCCTTTATGCTGACTCAGAACTACCTTTGCCTCACTGTAATCGGAATGCTTCGCGCCAGGGTTCAGCCTCTGGAACTTATGGGTAATAACACTAACTCCCTCTAAATAAGCACCCAGGGGATATTCCTGTACTGGTTCAATAAGGATATAAAGGGTTGGGTTTTTCTCGGGCTGCCCCGCCGCCAAAACGATTCTGATATTCGGATTTGTTAAAGAACTATTTTTTTCTAACAGCTCGTTAGTGGCCTTAATGATCTCAGCATCTGTACTTGGCACATCGAGATTCTTGATTGCCGCGCTTCTTCGCAATCTGTTAAGATGCGCCTGAAGCATAAATGGTTTTCCACCGTAGGTTTGAAGAAAGTCAAAAACGGCCCAGCCTCTTAACAAACCCTCGCCCGTTAAGGCATCAAAGGGGGTGATAGGGCTTTCCGTTGTAGGCAGGATTTGTCCATTAACAAACCAGAATCGATTCCCATCCGCGGCCGGCAGCCCAACGATACGTTCTCTGATAAATACAAGACTAAATTTTTTGGCCTCTTCTTTGCTCATCCCCAACCCACCCTCATCAACATTCTTTGTAAAAAGGGCTATCAGGGCTTTTCTTTTGGCCATTTTATCTACTCGGGAATACTTTCCATTTGCGTCGGGGGTTCCGATTTTATGATGTATGCGCAAAACCTGTCTCATCGCATATGCGCTATTGCCAAAAATATTCCCATATTCTTCCGAAAGAAGCTCCTTAGCTTTTTGTATTCTTGACAGATCCTCTGTTGATAATTTTGCTAATAAAGCAGCGGCTTTGTTGGGGGCACGCACTTCGACAGCTGGTGGGGCGGTGTCGGGATTTTGCGCCGCTGTCTCTACTAGTCCAGGGAAGGATTCCAGCGAGATAGGGCCTGTAGTACTTGTGGGCTCCATTCTAAGAAGTGAAATAACTTCACTCCCGGATTGATATATGACTTCCGGTATTAGATATGGCGATAAATTTTCGCCTGCGTTTTGAGCTGCACTCCAATCTCCCTTTAAGTTACTTTTGCGATTAATGAGTTGATTGATAGAGCCGCTCAAAAAATCCATTAAACCGAAAGAATCTGATTTTGCTTTCGATGGCCATAAATAAACCTTCCCCGAATCCCTATTAACCATCAAAACCAAACCGGGGCGGGTATTTTCCTTATCAGCCGAGGTATTAAGGTAAAACTCAACCCAAACGCCCTCCTCATCCCCAGGCGACCTGGACTGAGTGGTTCTTAATATTTCACTTTTAGTAAGTGTTAAGGGTTGATCTCCAAAAGCTCTTCGAATTAATGACAGGTGACTAAATTCAGCTGGATCATATGTTATCTTAAACTCGCCAATCGATGTTACATGATGACTATTTAAATTAAATCCCCTGTAAGGCCCTTGTGCAAAGGCGATCAAAAGCCCGGGAATATCCAACGCATAAACAATCTGTGAATCCCTTGAGTATGCTGGTAATTGAGCCTCCAGAATAAGCCTTCTCAATCTATAGTCTGGCTCTGCCTCTAAATTCAACCCTCTTCTGTTAAAGTGATTTTCAACTACAGAAGCAGCGGGTAAACCTGTTTTTTGCATCTCGTCATGAAGCGCGTTTAACCCAGCATGATAAAAAGGGCTATCATCACTTGGTGGTCCAGCAATATCTTCTGGTCCCAACCTTCCGGGACTTTCTGCTGAATCAGGTTTGGTGGCGTTTTCTAAGCCCCCTACTTCTGCGGCCTTACTCAACCCTATAATTTCTGGTTTGAGGAAAAATTCTCCGAACCCTCCACTGGATACTATCTCTTTCGCCCATTCTCCTTGTTGTTCTGAAATCAACGAATATAAGTAACCATTAACAAGATGGTCAGCTGCACTCTCGCCAGTTAATGAATATGCGAAGGTTTCGTTTATTGCAGAAATTAAACCATTCGCGACAAACAAACGGAGCATGGCAGACGCGCGGCTCGCGAAGGGGCCAGGAAGATATTTTATTAACCTGGCAAATATATCTCGCTCTAAAATTGCCCGTTCCGCACCATCTTCGTCTATTTTTTTATATTCTGATATTTTATCCAAGATGTACTGCAGATCTTCACTGGTCAAACCTCTGCTACCCAAAATTCTAATTGAACCACTAATTTCTCTGAGAATTGTCTCCGGGGAGAAATTGGCAGCTAAACCCCTGAGGGTTGAAACAATGAAATAGTTAAATGGAGCATTGTTAATCATTGACCTTAGTTCACGCAATGTAGCTCTCCCTTCATATTGTTTTAGAAAGTGTTCCCCTATTCTAGCGAATCCTGTTATTCCTCCTAATTTTTCTTCTACAACACGCAAGACCCTTGAGGGAAGAAGGCCTGCATTATCGAAACGACTGTGCCCCAATTCATGTTTCAAGGTGCCTGAAAGTTCACTGATTAATTCTTGGAAATTCGATACTTGCAAATAACCAAGAGTGGTCGGGAAAATCTTTATTGCTTTAGTTGCTCGGTCAAAGTTACCGCCTACCGCCATGCCTCTCTGTACCTCAGTAAAAGCGCTTTTAAAGTCCACAAAGAGTCCATTTACAGTGTCTGAGCCCTTGAATAGGATCCTTCCATCTCTCGAAACAAATTCTCTTATGCCCTCCTTCAACTCATCATCGAACGGCAGTCCGTCTATATCCCGTAAGGTTACAGCCCTTCCAATCGGAAAACCTGCGTGAATAAAATCATGTAATATTAACAGGCTAGTTCTAATGTTGCCTTCGATTTTCGTCGGATCACCCCCGGAATAAATTGAAAAGAAGAAAAACCACGTGGGAATTGCGATATACACTTCACCGCTAACCTTGGAATGTAGATTTTTTGCTGTTGCGATTCCTGATCCAATGTTGTGTGAATCGATAAGTGAACGAAGCCCGGGTATTTTTTTGCCAATTTCAAGGGGTAATTTGCCTGTAAGTTCCGCTAAGATAGTTAATAAATCATGATACGTAATCTGCTCATTAAGTGGGCCACCGAATTTTTTAGCCTCCTTCAAGAGCCGCATAAGATCCGATTCCTTTATAAAAACAGCCTCAGATAGGGATGTCTGCAATAATCCATTAAGTAATTTACCGTTTTCACTTAGAACAATTCCCCTGCTGTTTTCTGGTATCGGGCCAAAAACAACACCATTTTGTGTATGATAAGGAACTACCAGTGATCTAAAAAACGGCGTTTGGTTTTCATCTTGCGAAAGGGCCATTTGTTGATCTTCTGAATTATTTCTGGCAGCTGCCCCTCTAACTGCGCCCAAAAACATTTTTGTAAAATATTCAGGAGAAATTGTTTTTATCCATAAAAGACCGGAGGACTCCTCTTGTGCCCTGGCCATCTGATCGCCGATCCAATTGGTGATTATGGTTCCACCAAAATCCCCGGGTATTTGCCCCAACATTACTGATATCAACCTCGCTCTTGCGGGCGATAATTCAGTTTGCCAATTTTTTGTAGTTAAATTGATACTGTTTAAAACTCCAAGGAGTATCCTGACAGGTGATTTTCTATTATGTATTTTGTAATACTTGGCCACGTCTGAACCAAGTTGCTTTCTAACAAGCAAATATTCATATAGCATGCCATTTTCTGTTGCCTGGACTAACTTTTCGAAGTTCTCAAAAAGATCGCTGTTCGCTAAGACTTCAACGGCCCTGTTGATTCTTTCTGAATTGCTTTCGGTCGATGTTTTAGATCTTTTAATACCATCACAGGTCAGGGTTATAACCCTTTCCATTTGACGCAGTTTTTTCCCAAGACCGCCTCTCGACCTTAAAAGATT
>MGRR01000047.1:0-2829 GCA_001798265.1 Deltaproteobacteria bacterium RIFCSPHIGHO2_12_FULL_43_9 | reverse complement strand
AGAGTGCTCTAGTTTTTCAAGCCAGTTGTTGGTGGCTGTGTTAAGTAATCTTCTCCCAGCCCTGATTTCAAGAATCAGGATTACATTTGCCCCGAAGGATTCGATCAGTGAATCTTGTGGATATTGGTCCTCAGCCGAGAATGCGTGTGTTAATCTCTCCCACGCGGTGAATGCTGATGCTTCTGTGCCAAGCAATCCTATTTGATTTACCCACCAGCCAATGGCTGAGAGTTCCAACATCTCTCTTTGCGTAAATGGATTTATTTGTTTAGTGCCTTTATTTAAAACTTTAAGTTTGGATAGCTTCGGTCCAAGGCCTTCCCAAAGTTGCCCCCTGGCTGTTCCTCCCCAGATAACCCCTCCAAGCTGTAGGAACCCAAACATTCCCGTAGTAAATGCAATATCTTTTGCTACATCAGATCCTCGGTCCCATAGACCTTCTACCCCAACAAGCGTAAGTAAGCTTCTGTGTGCCAGTGAGAATGTCGTGCCCTCGGCACCTAGTTTTAACGCCCAGGTGCTAAATCTGTTTGTAGAGGCTTTTATTAAATGTGCCCCTATTTTTGTTGCCGCTCTCTTTGTTGCCAATTTTGCTAAAGAGACGCCGACAATACCACGCGCGCCTGCCCCGACTCCTCCACTAATGACAATAAAGGGAACTGTCTCAAACGCCTGTTCGGTCCAGAACTCTTTTGTTTCATCGGACAGGTTAAATGTTCCTTCACCTGAAATGTCATCCAAATATTGTTTGGCAGTTTGTGGATATGAATCAATTCTTAGGTCTGGGGGGAGGGTTTTTAAAATGCCTTCCGCAATGACACTCTGATTATTTCCTCTGTAATAGGCCGCAAGTTCAAACCAAAGCTTTTGACCCTCTTCCTCGGTTTTTGGTTTTTCCTGGATTTCGATTATTTTTTGCCAGCATGGATCTTCTTCAAACCAGCCCGTGAGGTTATTTAAATAGTGAGGGTTTTGGGTGTTGTAGCCTCTTGGGCTTTGCGTGGATGGATCGATGTCAATAAGGCCCCGTGTGTCAACCAATCTTCCTTCGTGGATTAAAACTCGGCCAATTCTATCACCTGCGTAAAAGTAGTCCATTTTTCGCTCAGAAAGGGCCTCATCTTTTACAATTAATCTTCCACCGTTTGAGAGGATTTTTACAACGAGGAATGTCTCATCCTCCATTTGCGTTACATCAAGTGTTCCGCCATTTAATGTTATTGAATGAAAAAGCTCTCCATCATAGTCATAGGTGTCTGGTTTTACCCCCCAGTTTACATCAAAGAGGTGGCTCTCTATATAAGCCTGGAGTTCATCTTTATATCCTTGGCTCTCCCGATTTGTTTTGCCTGTTCCTGGAGAATTGTAACTTTTTGATAGCCTTACTCCGTCACCCTGATTTAGGACAACGTCATCAATTTTTGAAGTGTCACCACTGTTTCCCGTTTTAAGATCAAGAAGCCTCTTCCTTGTTTTTAAATATTCTTCTGCGTCAAATCTTCCTTCTTCATTTATAACATTAAATGCCTCCCTGATAGTTACAGCCTTACCATCATTTATTACCCGCATTAATTCTTCAATTAACTGAAGCTCCGTAACGTAGAGAAACTCCGACATCTCAAGGTTGTGCGCGTTTTTTAACAGGAGTCCGTTATTGAGCCTGGATCTCTTCTCCACCTTTTGCATGGCCGAGCCGTGAGCAAATTGTAGAAGTTTTATGCTTTGATTTATTTTGATCTGCTCTTCAATGAATAGAAGCTGATTGTGAGCAAAGTTTCTGATCTTTTCAGAAAGTGTCGTGTTATTGCTTAACGTGGCATCTAATAATTGAAGTTTTTTGACCGCGCTTGAAAGATCACCCTGTAACAGCAGCCTTTGCACATCCAGCAATTGAGACAGAATGTTGTCACCTATTTGCTTAAAATCAGATTTTAGTTTTTCTAATATTTTTGTACTTTCCTTCTCGCTTCCTGCCAACGAATAAAAAATTGAGGCATGAAGAAGGCCTGCAATTCTTGAATCCGAAGAATCTGTATCATTTGCAAAAGACTCGAGAGCCATTGCGTTTGCAATCAGATTGGTTTTTAGAATCTGGGTAAGGGGATCTTTTACATCGGTTAATTTAACCCCATCCTCTTCAATTAATTGTTTTATAAAATCTAATTTTTGCTCAGTTGGCAGACCCTTTAATTCCTCAAGGCGCTTTTTTGCCTCCTCTGACATATCAGGGATTGAAAAAAATATTCTTTTGGGAATTATCGGTGGTTGTTTTGGGTTGTTTACAATGGGGGGCTTATCTTTAGGTTCTGGATCGCCTGCAAATACCGGAATAGAAATCGTTAAAGAAATCAGAATGCTAAAAAGACTTTTCCAATGAATTCTCATACTCCTCTTCCCTCTACTCTCAGTAATGCCAATTTTTGTCTTAAAATGACAAATTATGTCATTTTTACATAGGAGAAGAATGCTACAAATCTGAGTATTTTCAATTGGTTATAGAGCTATAAAACACCCTAAAACCAACTCCTCCTGAAGTAATGAGCAAGAATGGTTCCAGATTTTCTATGTTTTCCCCTCAGAGGGGGGTTTTTAGTACATGATTGAGCTTGAAGGCAAGGGGATTGCTTCGCTTCGCTCGCAATGACGGAAAGCTCGCAATGACGGAAAGCTCGCAATGACGGAAAGCTCGCAATGACGAAAAGCTCACAATGACGACTTCGTCATCCTGAGGCGAAGCCGAAGGATCTCAACGAGGGATTGCTTCGCTTCGCTCGCAATGACGAAAAGCTCACAATGACGACTTCGTCATCCTGAGGCGAAGCCGAAGGA
>MGRR01000046.1:11751-13112 GCA_001798265.1 Deltaproteobacteria bacterium RIFCSPHIGHO2_12_FULL_43_9 | reverse complement strand
TAATCAGGCAGCCACAAAGGCGCCATGCATCATATTTATCGATGAACTGGATGCCATTGGGAAAGCACGTGGAATCGCCGGCCCAATCGGTGGACACGATGAGCGTGAGCAGACCCTAAATCAACTCCTGGTTGAAATGGACGGGTTCGATGCCCGAAAGGGGATTATCATAGTGGCTGCCACCAACAGGCCGGAGATACTCGATCCCGCACTCCTTAGACCAGGGCGTTTTGACCGGCAGATTTTAGTCGACAGACCAGACCTAAAAGAGCGGGAGGCCATATTAAAAATCCACGCGAGGGACGTAAAACTCAGTCCCAGCGTAGAGTTAAGAAAGATCGCTGCGGCAACACCGGGCTTCGTTGGCGCCGACCTTGCAAATCTCGTTAATGAATCCGCGCTACTCGCCGTAAGGCGTGGGAAACATGCCATCGACATGAACGATCTGAACGAGGCTGTTGAGAGGATTATGGCGGGTCTTGAGAAAAAAAATCGTGTTATCAACGCGAAAGAGAAGGATATAGTGGCCCACCATGAGACAGGCCACGCACTGGTCGCTATATTGACGAATCATCCTGATCAGGTACACAAAATTTCAATTGTTCCAAGAGGAATAAGCGCGCTGGGCTATACCCTGCAGGTTCCAACAGAAGATCGATACCTAATGACCAAGACAGAACTGCTTGCAAAAGTGGATATCTTGCTAGGTGGCAGGGCCGCAGAGGTAATAATGTATGATGAAATATCGACAGGGGCCCAGAATGATCTGCGACGCGCAACCGATATCGCAAGATCCATGGTGATGGATTATGGAATGAGTGAAAAACTGGGAAACCTCACATTTGGTGAAGAGAAACGTCCATATATGGTCGGGGGTTTTGGATTTCCTACCCACAAGGAATATAGCGAAGCAACCGCCGAGATTATAGATTCCGAGGTTAAGCGCTTTATCGATGAACGCACCACTTTCGTACTGGATTTAATCAGAAAAAATAAGGACAAATTAATACAGGTTGGTAAAATATTACTGGAGCGCGAAACAATAGATGGTGACCAGTTCAGACGGGTAATGGCAGGCGAATCGCCTGAAACTGTTTTTAAGGAGAAGGAAGAAGAAAAAACCGGTTCCTGACCAAAAAGGGGCGAAACATCTTGAAGCTCATAAACCTCCTGATAGTTTTTATTCTCTCCACCGCCAGCTACTCATCTCAAACATCTGAATACCCGCTAATACTTTCCAATCGTAAACCATACATTATGAACGTAACCAAAAATGAGGTAACACTCCTTTGGAAAACCCTTCTCCCCAGCGCCGACTCCATCCGATACGGAAAGCTCACCGACAGGGACAGAATGGTCTA